>NZ_DASSVG010000341.1:0-18833 GCF_035706265.1 Ramlibacter sp.
TCACTTGTGCAGTTGCCAGTAGAACTGGATCGGCGACGTGATGCCCTGCACCTTCTTCGCGAATGCGACCGGCTCGAAGAATTGCCCGAGCACCGCGAAAGGCGCGTCCGCCACGATCCGCTGCTGCACCTGGGCGGCGATCGCCTTGCGCTCGGTGGGCGTCCCGGCCGTGGCGAATGCGACACGCGCGGACTCCAGCGCGTCGTCGCGCAGCCAGCCGGTCCAGCCGTTCGCGGGATCGCCCGAGAAGGCGATCGCGCTCGGATCCAGCAGGTCACCGGCCAGCCACCAGGTGTGGAACATGCTCCAGCCGCCCTGCCCCACCGGGCCGCGGTTGGTGCGGCGCTTCAGCAGGGTGGCCCAATCCATGTCCTCGACCACCACGTTCATGCCGATCCGGCTCAGCTTTTCCGCCGTGACCGCCGTGAAGGCGGAGAGCACCGGGCTGTCGACCGGGTTCAGCAGCACCACCGGCGAGCCGTCGTACTTCGCGGCGGCCAGCGCGGCGCGGGCCTGCTCGAGGCCCGCGGCCTTCAGCGCGTCGGTGGGCGCGGCCAGCGGCGTGCCGCACGGGAACACCGAGTAGCAGGTGCGCCAGTAGCTCGGGTCGCCGAGGGCGGCCTGCATGTAGTCCTCCTGCTGCATCGCCATGAGGGCAGCGCGGCGCACGGCGACGTTGTCGAACGGCGGCTGCTGCATGTTGAAGCGGGCCATGCCGATGTTGCCCAGCGGGTCGGTGGTGGCCACGGTGATGCGCTTGGCCTTCTTCAGCAGCGGCACCTCGCGGTACGACGGCGATTCCACGTAGTCCACCTGCGCGTCGATCAGCGCCCGTGCGGCCTCCGCGGCCGTGGGGTAGTAGATCCACTCGATGCGGTCGGCCTCGCCTTCCTTGTTGCCGGCGGCCAGCGACAGCGGCTCCTGGCGGCCGACGTAGTGGCGGTTCTTCACGTAAGCCACCTTGTTCATGAAGGGCACCGACCAGAAGCGGCTGTACTTGTAGGGCCCCGAGCCGATCGGGCTGGTGATCGGCACCGAGGGATCGAGCTGTGCCTGCTGCTTCGGCAGCATGAACGGCACCATGCCGGACATCTTGGCGAACAGCTGCGGCAGGTCGGTGCGCGGCGACCGCAGCTGGATGTGGAAGGTCCGCTCGTCGCTCGCCGCGATGCTTTCCACCTGCTTGAACAGCAACTGGCCGGCGCCGTCGCGCTTGCCCCAGCGCTGCAACGAGGCGACGCAGTCGGCCGCCGTGACCGGCGTGCCGTCGTGCCACTTCAGCTGTTCGCGCAGCGTGAAGGTCCAGGCCTTGCGGTCCGGCGACACGGTCCACGTGTCCACCATCTGCGGCCTGGCCTCGAAGTTCTCGTCGTACGCGAACAGCGTGTCGTAGACGAGATAGCCATGGTTGCGCGTGATGTAGGCGGTGGTCCAGGTGGGATCCATCACCTCCAGCCTGGCGTGCGGCGCCACGCGCAGCAGGCTGCACCCGGCGAGCGCCATGGGAACGAGGCTGGCCGCCGTCAATAGCCTCAAACTAGTCCATTTCAGCATTTGGATCCTCCGCGGGGTGGTTGAAAGAAGGGGGTGCGGCTTCCGACGGGCCGGCCGGGCGCTGCGCGCCCGGTGCGAACGAGAGCAGCGAAAACGTGATGGCGCCCTGGGCGAACTCCGCGCGCAGGCGCTCGGGCCCCCGCAGGGGCGAAAGCATGCAGCGCACCTGCAGCGGCAGGCCCGGCGCCCGCGCCTCGACCCGGCTCAGGATCTCGAAGGCTGGCGCCGGGGGCGCGGCCTCCGCGGTGCATTCGCTCGCGACGCGCACGAACGGGCGCGTCACGTAGGGGGCGAGCACCAGCGGCACCCGCACGCCACTGCCGGCGCCGGGCGGCAGCGGCGGCAGGTCGCTCCAGCCGACGCCGATCCGCGCCGCATACGGGATCGTGGACACGGCCAGCGCAAGCAGCCGCAGCAGCGGCGAGGACGGGCCGGCGAGTTCGACGACGCGCCACGCATCCGGATCGAGGCAGGCCACCAGGGTGCCGCCGCCGGCCTCGGTGAAGACGTGCCGGCCCAGGCTGTCGATGGAAACGTCCACGCGCTGCAGCGCGTCCGCGCGGAAGGCACGCGGGACTTCACCCGTGCTCTCCACGATCCACAGCCCCGCGCCGGGCCCGAAGCCGGCCAGCGCCTGGAACACGGCGGGATTGCGCGCGGCCGGGGCGACCACCTCGCCCGGCCGCGGGATGCCCGACACCACCCAGGGCCGCACGGTCGAACCCTTCGCCGGCACGCCCAGGTAGTTCGCCAGCTTGAAGGGGCGGGTGGGCGAGCCGGGCTCGGCCGCCGACTGCAGCTGCAAGTGCAGGTGCGCGAAGGCGGAACGGCCGGAATTGCCCACCCGGCCCAGATAGCTGCCCACCTCCACCCGGGCCCCGGGCTGCACCGCGACGCTGCCCTGCTGCAGGTGCGCCAGCAGCGCCGAGCCGGCACCGCCGTCGAGGCGGATCACGACGTGGTTGCCCCAGCGTTGTGCGTGGTTGCAGGCCCCGGGCAGGTTGTCGGCCACATGGTTGCACACGCGCTCCACGGTGCCGGCCACGGGCGACGTGACGTCGGCGCCGAAGATCGTGCCCAGGGGCATGCCGGCCACGTGCGGGCGTTCGAGGTCGAGCGCGTGGCGCAGCGCGCCGCCATGACTGAGCGCGCCGCCGAAGCCCTGCGTCACCAGCACCTCGCCGGCCACCGGGGACGCGAACAAGGGAACGTCGGCACCGAGGCGCGCGCGCCAGTAGGCGTGCGACCACCATTGCCGTTCCGGCGGCGCGGCGGCGCCGGGGCGCAGCGGACGGATGCCCGTCGTTGCCAGGGCACCGATGCCGACCCAGATCGCGAGCGCAGAGGACAGCGGCAGGTACGAAGTCGAGGAGCCGCCCAGTGCGTATTGCAGGGCGAGCCCGAACAGCGAGGCCATCGCGCCGGCGACCGCGGCCACGACGAGGCTGGCCCGGCCCGGGAGGAAGAGCGCCGCGCCCAGCGCGATGCCGGCGATGAAGAAGTTGTACGAGAGCGGGAGCCAGTAGTACACCAGGTGCAGGCGCTGGAAGGCGAGCGCCGCCAGCGCGCCGCCGATCCAGCCGGCGATGCCGCAGGCGAGCAGCGCGCGCGACCAGAGCAGCACCGCCAGCGCCACGAAGGCGCCGGAGATCCAGTCGCGGCCGTACATGAGCGCGCCGAGCGCACGCAGCATCCCTTCGCCCCACCCGCGCGCGTCGACGAGTTGCGGCCATCCGGGCATGGCGTTGGAGGCAGCGGCCGTGCACTGCGGGCAGATCGAGAACATCATCGCCGCCGCCATGCAGTACCCCAGCAGCACGGCCGGCATCGGGCTGCGCGCGAGGAAGTGGACGACCGCGGCCGCGAGCAATGCGGCCGGCACCGCCGCCACCGCCGCCAGCAGCACCTGCACGCTCCAGGGGATGCCGCTCGATCCGGTGAGCCAGCCCGTGACCACGGAGGCCAGCAGGGCGTTGGTCGTCACGCTGCCGCCGCCGGCGGGATCGTCGCTGCGTCCGAGCAGCCGGTTGATCGCCGCGCCGACCAGGAAGCCCTCCAGCGCGAACAGCGCGTAAGGCGGATGCACCAGCAGTGCCAGTCCGAGCACCAGGCCGATCCAGGGCTGCGGGATGAAGAACAGGTGGCCGAGCGCGTGTCCCAGCGGCTCGAGCAGGCGCGCTGCCGCCGCCAGCCCCTTGCGGTGCCACCGCACCGGCGCGCTCACTGGCGCCGTGGAGACCGCTGCGGGCCGGGTGCGCGCCATGGTCCGCCTCTCACCCCTGCTGGAGGTGCGCCGGCATGCGTTCGGGCCCGGCGACGTCGTCCAGGGTTTCCCGCGCGCGGATCAGCACCGGTTGCCCCGAGGTCCCGATCATCACGACCGCCGGCCGGTACGCGATGAACTGCATCGACTGCACGACGTTGTACGCGCCCACGGGATGCAGCGTCAGCACGTCGCCCAGTTCCAGCGGCGGCAGGTCGACGGTGTAGCGGACCACGTCGATCGCCATGCACAGCGGACCGTACAGGCGCGTCGGCGCGGGCGGCGTGCGACCCGGATGCGTCGGCAGGATGTCCATGCGGTACCAGGCGGCCGTGTACAGCAGGTTGATCCCGGCATCGATCACATAGCTCGTGCGGACGTCGTCGCCCGCGAGCATCTGCTCCTTGTAGGCCCGGGCGGCGCTGTCGCCGGCGGCGAACGGGTCGCGCACGCCCTTGACCGCCACCACGGAGGCCAGCAGGTAGCCCGCCTCGTCCACGAGGTAGCGGCCGCTTTCGAGGCGCAACTGCGGCCGCGCGCGCGCCGGCACCTTCTCCAGCACGCCGGCGATGGCCGCCGCATAGGCTTCGATGGGCGGCACCACGGCTTCGGCCGGGCCCGGCATTCCGTGCAGCAGGCTCAGCGAGGGAAAGCCGCCGCCCAGGTTGATGCACGGCACCTGGTGCCCGTGCTCCTGCCGGATCTGCGAGCGCAATGCCAGCAGCTTGGCGAGCGCCACGGCGTACGCGCCCGGCGCCAGGATGTAGGTGCCGATGTGCGTGTGCAGCGTGTGCAGCCGCAGCTTCGGATGCGCGAGCACCTGCGCCGCGGCGCGTGCGGCTTCGCCGTTCTCCAGCGCGAAGCCGAACTTCGACCACACGGGCTGTATGCCGGCGTCCAGCCACACGCGGATGCCGACGTCCAGCGGCTGCGGCAGGCCGCTGGCAAGCTCCTCGACCAGCGTCAGTTCGTCCCAGTTGTCGATCTGGATCAGCGCGTGCTCGCGCACCGCCGTCTCCAGGCTGGCGCGCGGCTTGTAGGGCCCGTTGTAGACGATGTCCTCGCCCGCGATGCCGAGCTTGCGCGCCTTCTGGTACTCGAAGTCGGACACCACCTCCGCCGTCCAGCCTTCCTCGTGCAGCACGCGGCAGATCGCACCGAGGTAGTTGGTCTTGTACGACCAGGCGAACACCGTGTCGGGGTGGCGGCTGGTGAAGGCCTCGCGCATGCGCCGCGCCTGGCGGCGGATCGTGGCTTCGGAGAACACGAACAGCGGCGAGCCGAACTGCTTCACGAGTTCGCGGACGGCAACGCCGTCGATCTCGCCCAGCCAGGCGGCGTGCGTCCCGCGGGCATACAGGTTGCGGTCGGCGGCGGCCTCCAGCGAGTGGCGGCCCAGTTCGTTGCTGACCAGGGGTGGAGAGTAATCGGTGCTCACGGCGCGGCCTCGCTCGCGGGAATGGCAGGATGGAAGACGCGCTCGCCGGCGCTCGCCATCGCGGCGAATTCGGCGAAGTCGCCGGCCACGTCCAGGCTGTGGCGCACGAACATCTGGCCGGCCCGGCAGGCGGGCAGCGCACGCGCGCGGCGGTGCAGCAGGCGCCGGAACAGGAGCGCCGGCAGGTTGCAACCGAGCTGCGAGGGGAAGTCGATCCAGGCCGGAAAGCGCGGATTGATCTCCATCAGCGCGTGCGGCCGTCCGGCCACCTGGACGAACTCGAGTTCGAACGGGCCGTTCCACTTCAGCGCCTGCACGATGCGCTGCGCCAGGGCGTCGAGCCGCTCGTCCTCCACCACGATGCCGGCGAAGCCCTTGCCGTTGGCCGTGCGCAGCAGCTTGCGGATGCTGCAGCTGCCCAGGATGCGGCCGCGGCCGTCGCCGACGCCGGTGACGTCGTACTCCTCGCCCACCAGGTTTTCCTGCACGATCACCGGCCAGCCCCAGCTCTGGACGATCTCGTCGTAGGCCGGCGCCAGTCCTTCGCGCGAATACACGAGATGCGCGTGGTACAGGCGGCCCTTGACGTACACCGGATAGCCGATCCGCGCCGCGCAGTCCTCCACCGCGGCGGGATCGGCGGCAGCGAGCGTGACCGGCGCCGGAATGTGGTTGCGGCGACAGAACTCGTACAGATTGGCTTTGTGGCGGGCCTCGAACGACTCGCGGGAGGGCAGGATGCATTCGACCCCGCGCTCGCGCAGCCGCGGCTGCAGCGCGATGTAGTTCTCGATCTCGGAGTCGAGGCAGGGAATCACGTAGCCCAGGTCCTCGCGCGCGCGGACAGCGTCCAGCCGTTCGAGCAGCGCTTCGGCGCCGGCCCCCGGGAAGGGCATGAGGTAGGCGGCGTCGGGGTGGTCCGGGCCGCTGCCGTACAGGCTGCTTTCCATGGGGTCGTAGGAGAACCCCAGCACGCGCAGGTGCGGGAAGGCGCGGCGCAGGCTGGCCACGACGGCGGCACCGGGCTGCGGGTTCTCGCCGCGGTGCATGCCGGTGACGGCGACGGCGCGCGGCGCGGCTCTCATGCCAGCGCCTCCGCCCGCGGCACGCGCAGCAGGCCCGGTCCCGCGAACTGGTTCAGGAGCAGTTCCACGTCGCGCACGGCGCTCGCGTGGTCCAGGCCGTAGCGGCTCTCGACCAGCTCGACGAACTCGCGGACCTCGGTGCCGGCGTCGTACTGCCGCAGCAGGTAGTCCGCAACCGGCGTCAGCCGGTAGAACAGACCGGAAGCCTTGTCGAGGACGAATCCGCCCGGATAGAAGCGCAATCCCGACAGGCGGTGCCCCCCGCCGATCGGGTGCGGATGCTTCCCAGCGGTGGCTGCCTTATTCTTGCCCATCCTCTTCCCCGGGTTGGTTCCACTGCAAGCCGTTCTTGTGTTCAGGCTAGTCGACCTCAGCTGCTCATCCTTGCGCGCCATCAACTCGGCTGTTTCGCACCGCGCGGGTGCGAATGTCGCCTGGCCACGCCCCCACTGACGGAGAAACGACTATGGAAGCCACGCCTTTGCGGCGGCTCGTGCGATCGCTTGCCCTTGCCGCCACCAAGGCGCGCGCGCTGGGCGCACTGCTGGCAGGGCTCGCCTGTGCGGGCGCGCAGGCGGGCGACATGGTGCTGTTTCCCGCCAGCGTCGGCTACACGGCCTCCGAAGTGACGCTGCGCGCGGAATTGCACCGGCCCGAAGGTCCGGGCCCGTTTCCGGCGGTCGTCCTGATGCACGGCTGCGGCGGCTGGCAGCCCGCGGTGCGCTTCACGATGCAGGGCTATGCGGAGCAGTTCGTGCGCAGCGGCTTCGTGGTGCTGGACCTGGACAGCTTCGGCCCGCGCCGCCTCGGCAACGGCAAGGTCTGCGAAAGCGTGCCCAAGCAGCAGGACGCACTCCAGTACCGCACGCACGATGCCTACGACGCGCTGCGCTATCTCCAGTCGCAAGGCTTCGTCGATGCCGCCAACGTGTTCCTCATGGGACAGAGCAACGGCGGCAGCGTCGCGATCAAGGTCGCCAAGGGCGAGGACTTGCAGGATGCGCGCGGCACGGGGGCCGGCTTCCGCGGTGTCGTCGCCTATTACCCATGGTGCGGCCCGTTCGAGGGGCGCCGCCAGGTCCATCTCGCGGCGCCGCTGCTGGTGTTTGCGGGCGGCCGTGACGACTGGGTGCCGGCGCGCGAATGCCAGGGCGTGCGCTCCAGCGGTGCCGAACTCGATGTGATCGTCTACCCCGAGGCCGCACACTCGTTCGACCTCGACATCGTGCCGCAACGCTATCTCGGCAACCTGGTCGGCAAGGAACCCTTCGCCGCCGAAGACAGCCGCAGGCGCATGCTGGGCTTCTTCATGCGCTTTGCGGGCGAGCGCACGGCGCGGGCCAGCGCGCTCTAAGACAGACGCGCACGCCCGAGGCGCAAGCCGCGCGCACGCGAGGCGGCACGGCGGCCTCGCACCTCTCCTCTCCCACTCCATCTGCGACCCGCCGCGAGGGTCACCTCGCCGGCGGCGCCGCGCTTTTTCAGCTCGGCATTGAACTTGACAGCCATCAAGAAGGGACCGAGGAGCCCAACCATATTTCGTTCAGGAACTCAGCCGTACCAGCTCTAGCGGACGCAGGAAGCGTCCACCCGTTCCGACGGTTGGTTCCACGGGCGAAGACGCGGGTCGTCTTCGGTTCTGGTGACGTTCTTGATGGAGCTTCTCATGCGAAAGATTGCAACGTTCCTCCGCGACGAAAGCGGTGCCACCGCGATCGAATACGGCCTGATCGCCGCTCTGATCGCCGTCGTGATCCTCGGGTCGGTACAGGCGTTGGGCACGAACCTCAACCTCGTGTTCCAGAGAGTCGGCGATTGCCTCGCCAGTCCGAGCGCTGAGACCTGCACGAGCACCCTCGGCGGCGGCACCGGCGGTTGAGGCCATGGACGCAATGTCGACTCAAGCCCTGTGGCTGGCGGCGGCCGGCGCGGTGCTCGGCGTGACGGTCTGGACGGACCTGAGATCGCAGCGCATCCCCAACGTCGCCGTCGCCGCCGCAGCGCTGGCCGGCATGGGCCTGTCCATCCTGCCCGGTGGCGTGGGCGCGGGCAGTGCGCTCCTCGGGCTCGCTGTTGCCTTCGTCCTGTTCCTGCCCGCCTGGCTGCTCGGTGTCGGCGGCGCCGGCGACGTGAAGCTGGCCGCCGCGCTCGGCACCTTCACGGGATTTCCCGGCGTGCTCGGCTTCGCGCTGTTCACGTTCGCCGCCGGCGGCCTGCTCGCGCTGCTCTGGGCTGCCCGCGGCGGCGCGCTCCGCTCCATGTTCCGCAACCTCCACGTGGGCCTGCTCGCGTCGTTCGCGCGCCTGGCCGCACACGACGTGCCGCGGCGCGGCGACATGCCTGTTTCCCCATCCCGAATGCCCTACGCCGTCGCGATCGCGATCGGGATGGCGGCTTACGTGCTCCTGGTCAAGGGCCTGGCCTGACGAGCGACGCTTGAAAGAGGAGGTCCCAAATGAAGAACGCCCGTCCATGGCTGATCATCCTGACCTCCGTCGTGGTGGGCGCCGCGGCGGTCGTGCTCGCTGCCCGCTGGGTGGCGCAGCAGGCCAGCGTCGCCACCCAGAAGGTCGTCGTCGCGGTCCGTGACCTCGACGTCGGCACCCGGCTGCGGCCGGACATGCTGCAGGTCGTCGACTGGCCCTCCGGCGCACCGCTCAAGGAGCCCTACGCGGAGACCGACAAGGTCGTGGACCGCGTGCTCAACACACAGGTGCTGCGGGGCGAACCGATCGTGGCTTCGCGGCTCGCCGCGCCCGGCGAAAAGGGCGGACTCTCCGCCGTCCTCGAGGAAGGGCGGCGCGCCATCACCGTCAAGGTCAACGAAATCGTCGGCGTCGCCGGCTTCGCGCTCCCGGGCAACTACGTCGACGTGATGGTGAACACGGCCGACGACGCCAACAAGGCGGTGTCCAAGATCGTGCTGGAGCGCATCCTGGTGCTCGCCGTGGCGCAGGACACCTCGCAGGCCGGCGAAGCCAAGCCGCGCGTGGTGAGCGCCGTCACGCTCGAAGTCACCCCCGAGCAGGCCGAGAAGATCGACCTCGCGCGCAGCGTCGGCTCGCTGTCGCTCGTGCTGCGCAGCCAGGCGGACAAGGGCAGTGCCGCCACGGTCGGTGCACGCAAGATGGACCTCTTCGGGCCGGCCGAGAAGATCCCGCCGCAGCCCGTCGCGGCCGCGAAGGTGGAGCCTCCCGCCGCTGCGCCCAGCGCCGCGCCGGCCAGGCCGCGCGTCGTGACTGCCGCGCGCAAGCCGACTCCGGCCGCCCGGCGCGCGCAGCAGGCCGCCGCCATCTCCGGTGCCGCGGCTGCCCCGGGCGCCGCCGCCCCGGCGCCGAAGCGCGCCTCGGTGGAAGTGATCCGCGGCATGAAGCGCACCGTGGAAGAGCCCGAAGAGAGCCCCCTCTGAACGATCGAGGCCACACATGAACACCAACGCAATCCGTTCCGCCTTGCGGAGTTCCCTCCTGGTGACCGTTGCCGCCGCGGCGATGGCGGCCCTCCAGGCGGGTGCCCAGCCGAGGCCGTCGCCGGCTCCGGCCGTCAATGCACCCGCGGCCGCCGAATTCGGCGGTCCGACCGAGGTCGCGCCACCGATGCGGCTCACCGCAGGGCGGTCCGCCCTGCTGCGCCTGCAGTCCGACGCCGCACGCGTTTCCGTGGGCAATCCCGACATCGCGGACGTGACCCTGATCAACCCGCGCGAGGTCTACCTGCTTGGCAAGAAGGCGGGCAGCACGAACGTCTTCGTCTGGTCCCGCAACCGGACGACCCTGGTCGACGTGGTCGTGAGCATGGATGTCGCCACCCTCCGCTCGCGCCTGGGCGAACTGGTGCCGAGCGAGTCCGGCGTGCGCGTCGATGCGATCAACGACACCGTGGTCCTGAGCGGCCGCGTCGGCGACGCGCTGAAGGCCGCCCGCCTGGTGCAGCTGGCCGAGGCCTATGGCGGCGGACGCAAGATCATCAACATGCTCAGCGTCGAGGCCAACCAGCAGGTGATGCTGGAAGTGAAGGTGGCCGAGGTCTCCAAGACGCTGCTCGACCGGCTGGGCAGCAACGTGGACCTCACGCGCGGCGGCGAGCACACGTTCCGCCTGCTGTCCGACTTCCTCGCCGGTGCCGGCGGGGCGGTATCCGCCGCCAGCGGCAGCGGCCGCACGAACCTGGTGCTCGATGCCGAGATCAACAACGGCCTGGTGAAGATCCTCGCCGAGCCCAACATCATGGCGATCAGCGGCCAGGAGGGCACCTTCCTCGCCGGCGGCAGGATCTACATCCCGGTGCCGCAGACCGGCACCGGCGGCACCACCATCACGCTGGAAGAGAAGGAATTCGGCGTGGGCCTGCGCTTCCTGCCGACGGTGCTGGACGAAGGGCGCATCAACCTGCGCGTGGCGCCGGAGGTCTCCGAGCTGTCGCAGGTCGGGACCACGCTGCGCGCCGGTGGCCAGGTCAGCATCCTGCCCACGATCAACACGCGGCGCGCCTCCACCACCGTGCAGTTGCGCGACGGCGAGAGCTTCGCGATCGGCGGGCTGATCAAGAACAACGTCACCGAGGCGCTCAAGTCCTTCCCCGGCCTGGGCGAGCTGCCGGTGCTGGGCGCGCTGTTCCGCAGCACCGAATTCCAGACCGACCGCTCGGAACTGCTGTTCATCGTGACGCCGCGGCTCGTCAAGCCGCTGCCGCCGAACTACGCGCTGCCGACCGACAGCTTCGTCGAGCCCACCCGGGCGGAACGCTACCTCGAAGGCCGCGTGGAAGGCGCGACCCCGCCGCCCGCCGAAGCCCCGGCCACGCCGGCGCCCGGCTTCCAGTTGAAGTGAACGAACCGCTCGAAAGGCAGGCACAGCCATGCGTACCCTGATCTACCTCGCCCTGGCCGGCGCCGCGCTGGCGGGCTGCGCCCAGGCGCCCACCCGCGTCGACGCGTCCTTCGGCAGCGCCGTCCTGCGCGCCCGCGCGGCCCAGGCGGTCGACCCCGACGCGCCGCTGCGCGCCCGCGGCCCCATGCACCTGGACGGCCCGGCCGCGAAGTCGGCGATCGAGCAGTACGAAAAGAGCTTCGAGGCCCCGACCCTGCCGCCGGCGATCCTGAACATCGGCGTCGGCAGCGGCGCCTCGGGCGGAGGTTACTCCCGCTAGGGACCCGCACGAAAGGGCCACGGCCATGTCGCTCCTGAAACCCCTCTCCCGACCGTCGCGGCAGCGCGGCGCGATTGCCGTCCTCGTCGGCGTGGCGATCGTCGGGTTGGTGATGATGGCCGGCCTGGTCGTGGACCTCGGGCGCCTCTACGTGGTGAAGACGGAGCTGCAGAACGCGGCGGACGCCTGTGCGCTGGCCGCCGCGCGCGAGCTCAACGACCGCAGCGAAGGCGCCACCGGCCGCAGCAAGAACGCCGCCATCTCGGTCGGGACGCTGAACAAGGTGGGCCTGCAGTCCGACGCGGTGGTGATCACGGAGACCGACATCCACTTCAGCAACCGGCTGGAGGAGGCGGCGTGGACCGACACCGTGCAGGACGACTCCGTGTACGCCTGGTGCACGCCCCATGCCGCCAGCGTCAACCTGCTGTTCATGCAGGCAGGGCGCCTGCTGGGACTCGCCTCGCCCGACGCCATCGCGCTCAGCGCCGACGCGGTGGCCCGGATGATGAACAGCCAGAGCTTCTGCGCGATCCCGCTGGCGATGTGCACCACCGAGTCCGCCAGCACCGGCTTCGGCTTCGAAATGGGCAAGTGGTACACGGGTCGGCTGACGGCCGGCAACGGGATCACGGGCATGTACGGCTGGATCCAGTTCGGCGGGCCGGGCGCAGCCGAGGTCGCCGAGGCGCTCGCCGGTCCCGGCCTGTGCGACGTACGCCCCACCCACGTGGACGCGAAGTCCGGCGAGGGGCAGGGCATCGCGAAGGGCTGGAACACGCGCTTCGGTCTTTACGCGGGCCCGTTCAGCAACATCACGCTGTATCCCCCCGATCGCACGGGCTGGGCCTATTCCCCGACCCGCAGCGTCCTGCAGGGCCACACGACGGTCACCATCCCGGGCAACTGGCCGCCCTCGGATGCAGCCGGCGAAATCGACTTCGGAACGCCGGCCAACCCCAGGAACGCCTACTACGACTACCTCGCCAAGAAGGACGGTTTCGTCCCGTACGACCCCAACAACGTGCTGGAGGCCAACGGGCACACCGCCAACTTCCCGGGCAATCCGGGCCCGCTCAGGTCGGACGACCACCAGGCTCACGGCCAGGACCGCAGGCTTGCGCTGGCACCGATCATCCGCTGCGCGGACTGGACTCCCACCGGCAAGAACATGGAGGTGTTGGACTGGGCTTGTGCGCTGATGCTCAGCCCCATCAACGACCCGGATACCGATGTGCGGCTCGAATTCCGCGGGCTGGCAAGCGCCGGCGCGTGCGGATCGACAGGGGCTCCGGGCAATTTCGGGCCGCTGGTCCCGGCACTGGTGAAGTGAGACGGCCATGGATGCACGACGCTTGCGGCAAAGGATGCGGGGAGTGGCCGCCGTGGAGCTTGCGATCCTGCTGGTCCCGCTGATGGTGCTCGCGTTCGGTACCACCGAGACCGGCCGCGCCCTCTACTACTACAACACGCTGCTGAAGGCGACGCGCGACGCCGCCCGCTATGCCTCGATGTCGGCCGGCGCGGCGCAGGATGCGCAGGCCGTGTGCCACGCGGTATACGGACAGTCCTGCGGCAGCACCCTGGTGCCGCTCGTGCCGGGCCTCGAGCCGGCGAATGTGCGGATCAGCCATCGCACCCAGAGCACGGGATCGGGCGCGGTCGACGTCGTGACCGTGACGATCCAGCGCTATGCCTTCACGCCGGTGATCGGCTGGCCCGTCGGCAGCCTGACCTTCGGCGACATCAGCTGCACCATGCGGCAGGCGGCATCATGAAGCGCACCCACGGCCGCCGGCACGGGGCGTTCATCGTCGAATTCGCTTTCACGGTGATCATCCTCATCATCCTGCTGTTCGGGATGCTGGAACTCGGGCGCGCGGTGTACACGTGGAATTCGGCGGTGCAGGCGACCCGCGCCGGCGCCCGGGCCGCGGCGATCGCCGCCATGGGCAGCACCCCCCAGCCGGTGCTGGACGCGATGCGCGTGAGCATGCCGCAACTGCAGTGGTCCGACATCGAGGTCCTGTATTCGCCCGACGGGATCCACTTCGCGCCCTACGCCAGCCGCAACTGCGAGCGCGGGACCTGCGTCTTCGTGCAGGTGCGCATCCAGGGCGAGTTCCATCCGGCCGTCGCCATGACGCCTCTCGGCCGCTTCCTGCCGGACCGGCTGCTGATGCCCGGCGTCGCGACCACGGTGCCCGTCGAAGCGCTGGGCGTCACGTGAGGACCCCATGAGAACCACCCTGATCTGCCAAGGCGAGGACTTCGCGGCCGAACTCGCGCGGGTGGCGCGGCAGGAGGGCGCCAGCTCGGTCCAGCCGCTGGCGCGCGCTGCAGGCGAACCGCTGCAGCCGCTGCTGGCGCGCGTGCAGGGCGACGTGCTCGTGGTGCAGTCGGGCACGCCCGAGCGCGACCTGCCGCAGCTGGAATGGCTCACCGCCGCGCGGCCCGCGCTCGCCGTCATCCTCCTGAGCACCAGCCGCGACGCCGACCTGCTGCTGCGGGCCATGCGCGCCGGCGTCGGCGAAGTCCTGCCCGACCCGCCGGCCGCCGCGGATCTCGCGGCCGCCCTGCAGCGCGCCGCGCAGCGCGCGCGGCCGCCGGGCGGCGCAACGCAACTGGGGCGCGTGATGTCCTTCGTCGCCTGCAAGGGCGGCAGCGGCGCCACCTTCATCGCGGCCAACCTCGGCTACGTCCTGGCCTCCGAGCGCAGCCTGCGCGTGGCCCTGCTGGACCTCGACCTGCAGTACGGCGATTCAGCCTGCTTCGTGAGCGACCAGCCCGCGCGCAGCAGCCTGGCGGAACTGGCACGGCACATCGACCGCCTCGACGCCGACCTGCTCGAGGCAAGCATGCTGCACATCTCCGAAGGCTTCCACCTGCTGGCGGCCCCGGAGCAGCCGGAGGACGCGCTGGGGGTCACCGCGTTCCAGCTCGAACGCGTGATCGAGGTCGCCCGGATGGTCTACGACGTGGTGCTGCTGGACGTCGAACGCATGATGGACCCGCTGGGCATCAAGGCGCTGGACAAGTCGGAAACCACCTTCCTGGTGGCCGAGAACATGATCCCGCACGTGCGGGACGCGCGCCGCCTGGTCCGCGTGCTGGCCGCCATCGGCGCGCCGCAGCAGAAGCTGCGACTGGTGCTGAACCGCGAGGGCCGCCGCGGCGGCCTGGGCCTGGCCCAGGTCGAAAAAGGCGTCGGGCTCAAGGTCGCCCATCGCGTGCCCGACAACCTCGACGAAGTTCCGGAGGCCGTGAACGCCGGCGTCCCGATCGCGCAGATGCACCCGCGCTCGCCCGTGGCGCGCGCGCTGCGCGAGATCGCCGACGGGATGGACCTGGCCCAGCCCGAGCGGCGCCGCGACGCCCGTGGCTGGCTGCGGCGGTTGATCCTCGACGGCAGCATCTGAGCGCAAGTACGGAGGAAGCAGACCATGTCCCTCAGAGAAACTCTCGAACAGCAGCGGCCTTCCCCAGTGCTGGCCGGCCTCGCCTCCATCGCGCCGCAGCGCCAGTTCGCGCTGGTCAAGTCGCAGCTGCACAAGGACATCCTGGCGCAGGTGGACCTGCGCAGCATGGAAGCCATGCCGCAGGAGCGGCTGCGCGCCGAACTCGGGGCGATCGCCGAACGCCTGCTGGACCAGCAGAAGGAGGTCCTCTCCGACCTCGAGCGGCGCGCCATCGTCGAGGCGATCCAGAACGAGATGCTGGGCCTCGGCCCGCTGGAGCCGCTGCTGGCGGACACCACGGTGTCGGACATCCTGGTGAACGGCCCCGGCAGCGTGTACGTGGAGCGCCGCGGCAAGCTGGAGCAGACCGCGGTGCGCTTCGACAGCAGCGCGCACCTGATGCGCGTGATCGACAAGATCGTGTCGCGCGTGGGCCGGCGCATCGACGAATCCAGCCCGATGGTCGACGCCCGGCTGCCGGACGGCTCGCGGGTGAACGCGGTGATCCCGCCGCTGGCGCTCGACGGGCCCATGCTGTCGATCCGCCGCTTCGCGGTGATCCCCTACGGCATGGACGACCTGCTCTCGTTCGGCACCCTCACGCGCGAGATGGCGGAGCTGGTGACGGGCCTGGTGCGCGGCAGGGTGAACCTGCTGATCTCCGGCGGCACCGGCTCCGGCAAGACGACGCTGCTGAACGTGATGTCCGCGGCGATTCCCGCGGACGAACGGATCATCACGATCGAGGACGCGGCGGAACTGCAGCTGCAGCAGCCGCACGTGGTGCGCCTGGAGACGCGCCCGCCGAACATCGAGGGCAAGGGCGAGATCAACCAGCGCGCCCTGGTGCGCAACAGCCTGCGCATGCGGCCGGACCGCATCATCGTCGGCGAGGTGCGCGGCGCCGAGGTGCTGGACATGCTGCAGGCGATGAACACCGGCCATGAAGGATCGATGACGACGATCCACGCCAACTCGCCGCGCGACGCCCTCACCCGCCTGGAGCACATGCTGGGCATGGCGGGACTGCAGGCGTCCGCGCGCACCATGCGCCACCAGATCTCCGCCGCGCTGTCGGTGGTGATCCAGATCTCGCGCATGGCGGACGGCCGCCGCAAGCTGGTGAGCCTGCAGGAGCTGACCGGCATGGAAGGCGACGTGGTGACCATGCAGGAGATCTTCCTGTTCGACCAGACCGGGGTGGCCAGCGACGGCTCGGTGCTCGGGCGCTTCCGTGCGACGGGCATCCGGCCCAAGTTCGCGCAGCGCCTGCGCACCCGGGGCGTCGAGCTGGCCGAAGACCTGTTCGATCCCGAACGCCGCATGGAGTGATCATGGACCTCCTGTACTACGCTTTCCTGGCGCTCTGCTTCCTGGCCGTGGTGGCATTGCTCGAAGGGCTGTACCTCGCATGGAACGCCCACAGCGGCCCGGAGGCGCAACGGATCGCGCGCCGGATCCAGTCGATCTCGGCGGCGGGCAACCACGTCGCGCCGCCGCTGGTGCGCAAGCGGGTGCTGAGCGACGTGCCGGCCATGCAGCGCCTGCTGCTGGAAGTCCCGCGCATCCACGCGCTGGACCGCTTTCTGCTCCAGTCCGGCGTCGACCTCACCGTGGCGCAGTTCCTGCTGCTTTCCGGCTCGCTCGCGCTCGGCGCCGTGCTCGTGGCCACCGTGCTCGGCGCCCCCGCGTGGGCGCTGGCCGCCTGCGCCGTCGCCGGCGCGCTCCTGTGCGCCGGCTACGTGCAGCGCCGGCGCTTGCAGCGCATGCGCCGCATCGACCAGCAACTGCCCGATGCGCTGGACCTGATGGCGCGCGCCATGCAGGCGGGCCATGCCTTCAGCAGCGCGCTGCACCTGGCGGGCACCGAAGGCCCGCAGCCGATCGCCGCCGAATTCCTCGCCACCTTCGACGAGATCAACTTCGGCGTGACGGCCGACGCGGCGCTCACGCACCTGGCCACCCGCGTCGCCAGCAAGGACCTGCGCTTCTTCGTCGTCGCCACCCTGATCCAGCGCGAGACCGGCGGCAACCTGGCGGAAATCCTGCAGTCCATCGCGGAGCTGATCCGCGGGCGGCAGCGCCTCGTCGGCACCGTGCGGGTGCTCTCCGCAGAGGGGCGCCTGTCCGCCTGGGTGCTCTCGCTGCTGCCGTTCGGGGTGCTCGGCGCGATCGTGCTGCTCAACCCCGGTTTCGCCGCCCCGCTCTGGACGGACCCCGCCGGCATCCGGCTGGTCAGCGTGGTTCTCGTGCTGATGCTGGTCGGCCTGGTGTGGATGTGGCGGATGGTCCGGATCCGCATCTGAGGAGGTCCCATGTCGCTGCAAATCCTGTTCCTCCTGGTCGTCTTCGTCGCCGTTTCGGCCGCGAGCTTCTTCGCGCTGCGGGAATTCGTGCCGCACCCGGCGCAGGAGCGCGTCGAAGCCATTGCGGGCGCAGCATCGCCGGCCGCGCACCACAAGAATGCGCCGGCCGAGGCACTGGCGCGCTGGCTCGCGCCGCTGGCCCGTCCGGCCCTGCCCGAGGGCGGCTGGGAGAAGTCGCCGCTGCGCGTGCGCTTCTACAACGCCGGACTGCGTTCGCCGAGCGCACCGATCGCCTACTTCGGGCTCAAGACGCTGCTGACGCTGGCGCTGCCCGGGCTGCTCCTGCTGTCCCTGTGGATCACGAAGGTGGACACCCGGCCCACGGTGCTGCCCTGGCTGCTGGTGCTGTTGGCTGCGATCGGCTACTACCTGCCGAACGCGGCGCTGGCGCGGCTGGTCGCGCACCGCCAGCGCGACCTGTTCGAAGCCTTCCCGGACGCGCTGGACCTCATGCGCGTCTGCGTCGAGGCCGGCCTCGGCATCGACGCCTGCATCGAGCGCGTCGGCCGCGACATGGAACTCGAAAGCCACGCACTGGCCGAAGAGTTCCAGCTCGTGGGGCTGGAACTGCGGGCGGGAGCCTCGCGCGCGGACGCCCTGCGCAACCTGGCCTTGCGCGTCTCGCTGGAAGACATCGACGCGCTCGTCGCGATGCTGGTGCAGGCGGACCGCTTCGGCACCAGCGTGGCCGAGGCCCTGCGGGTGCACTCGGACGCGCTGCGCACGCGGCGCCGCCTGCTGGCCGAGGAGCGCGCCGCCAAGCTGCCGGTGAAGCTGCTGTTCCCGCTCGTCTTCTGCATCTTCCCGGCGCTGCTGGCCGTGCTGCTCGGGCCGGCGGCGATCGCCATCTACCGCAACTTCATCACCCGTGTCGGGGGCTGACCGCAGGAGTACACCGCATGTCCACGTTCCGTCACTGCGTCCTTCCGCTGGCCGCCCTCCTGCTGGTCGGCTGCGCCACCGGCCCGTCTGCGCCGACGCCGCAGCGCCAGGCCATCGGAGCCGCGCCGGCCGCCGGCAACGCGGAAAGCTATTACCGGCTCGGCCGCTACCTGCACGGACAGGGCCGCGGCACCGCCGCACTGGCCGCCTATGCCCAGGCGCTGGAGATGGATCGCCGGCACGTCGGCACCCTCAATGCCGTGGGCGCGCTGCGCTCGGAGCGGGGCGAGGCCGACCTCGCCGAAAAGGCGTTCCGCGCCGCACTGGAGCAGGACCCCGCGTCCTCCGCCACGCACAACAACCTGGGCTACCACCTGCTGCGGCAGGGCCGCGCCGCCGAGGCGGTGGCGGAACTGCAGGCCGCGCAGCGGCTCGCACCGCTGGATGGGACCGTGCTGCAGAACCTGGCGTGCGCCCGGGCCGAGGCCCGGCAGCAGGAGGCCGCAGCCACCGCCCTGGGCGCCGCCCCAGCCATGGAGATCCACGAAGTTGCAGCCACAGTGCCGACGGAAATCCACGAGGTGGCAGCCACTGCCCCGGTTGAAATCCACGAGGTTGCAGCCGCCGCGGCCGTCCAAG
>NZ_DASSVG010000342.1:0-7540 GCF_035706265.1 Ramlibacter sp.
GCCCAGGTCCGCTCCGCTCAGGTCGGCGCCCGGCAGGTCCGCGATGATCTTCGCGCCGCGCAGGTCGGCGCTCTTGAAGAGCGGCATCTTGCGCACCGCGCCGCCCAGGATCACCACCGACAGCAGGCTCGCATCGCGCAATTGCGCGCCGGTGAAATCCGCGCCCATCAGCCAGGCGCCATTGAGGTTGGCACCGGTGAGGTCGGCGCCGCGCAGGTCGGCCGAGACGAGCTTGCTGCCGAACAGGCTGGCGCCGCGCAGGCGGGCGCGCCGCAGGTCCAGGCCGCTCAGGTCCAGGTCCGACAGGTCCTTGCCGGCGAAGTCGGCACCTTGGCCGGCGCCCGCGGCGAGCGCCTGCTGGACCTGCTCGCGTGTGAGTTCGCCGGCGCCCGCCGCGGCGGCCAGGGCCACCAAGAGGGTGGCCAGGGCCCCCGCGCAGGGCCGGATCCGGATCGGGCTTGGCGTCATGGCCACTGCGCCGCAAGCATCGTGCCATCGGCTTGCCTGGAGCGCGGATACAAAGCCTTACTGTCCGCGTCCAATCCGCCGCTTCACCGTTGGCGTTTTATGGTGGCAATGACATTCGATCCATCTTCGCCCCCGGGCCCCAACGGTGAGGGCGCCACCGTGCAAGGCGCCCACCAAGTCGCCAGCGGCGCCGGGGCGGACGAACCCGGCCCTCTGGACGACTGGCGCAGGGCGCACGACGCGTTGCTGGCGCACGAGCGCGCGTTCGCGCAACTCGTGAAGCGCCTGGCGCACGGGCAGGCGACGCGGCACGAGGTGGAGGGCAAGCGGCTGGAGTTGCTGGCCCTGCGGGCCCTGGCGGATGCCGTGCTGCAGAAGGGTTTCGGCCTGCCTCCCGCCGCCCCGGACAGGCGCAGGGGCGCGGCATGAGCATCGATGGCGCGGATCTATCCGGATGAGCCAGGCTTCCTGCGGTCCACTTGCAGCGGTGGCCTGACCCGCGACAGAATCGCAAGCGTGCCGCCAGCCGAAGAAAGACGTCAGGAGCCGCTTCTCGCGACTCTCGGGGACGTGCTCTATGCCGATACGTCCAAGGCCCTGGTCCCGGAGCAGGACTGGGAGAGGCTGGTTCGCGCCGTCGCCCGCGGCGACCAGCTGGCGCTGCACGCACTCTACGATCGGGCCCATCGGGTGGTCTTCACCCTGGCCGTGCGCATCACCTGCAGCCGCGAGACGGCCGAGGAGGTGACGCTGGACGTGTTCCACGACGTCTGGCGGCGCGCACAGGGCTACGATGCGGCCAATGGAACGGTGCTCGGTTGGATCATGAACCAGGCCCGTTCGCGTGCCATCGATCGCGTGCGCTTCGAACAGCGGCAGAAGCGGCTGGATCCTCGGGCGGGCTCCGCGCTGCCGGCCGAAGAGGCGGCGGACACGCGCGACGCCGTCGAACTGCTGCAGCAGCGCGAGGTGCTGCAGCGCGCCGTGGGCGAACTGAACCCCGCCGAGCGCGAGGCGCTCGAGGCGGCCTTCTTTTCCGGCCTGACGTATGCCGAGGCGGCGCTGCACCTGCAGCAGCCGCTGGGCACGGTGAAGACGCGCATCCGCTCCGCGCTTCACAAGCTGCGGGAGGCCTTGACAGCGGAAGGGGAAGGGCCATGAAGTCGACCGGCGATCCGGTGGCATGCGAGTGGGACGAGCGCGTCTGCGCCCATGCCCTGCAGCGCCTGCCGGCGGACGAAGCGGCGGCCGTGGAGGCGCATGTCATTACCTGTGCGCAGTGCCGGCAGGAACTCGATGCCCTGCGGCCCGTGGTGGAATCGTTCGCCTCCTGGCCGACCGACGTCCTGCGGCCCGTGCCCTCGCTGCAGCAGCGGCTGGCCCGACGCATCGCGGCGGACACGGGCACGGAACCGGTGCTGCCCGCGCAACAGGAATGGCGCGAGCCCGAGTGGGCGGCCGTGGCGCCGGGCATCGAATGCAAGCTGCTGGCCACCGACGCGCCGCGGCGGCGCGTGAGCATGCTGGTGCGGCTCGCCCCCGGCGCGTCCTACCCGCCGCACAACCATGCGGGCGTGGAGGAACTGCACCTGCTCGATGGCGAGCTGTGGATCGAGGACCGCAAGCTCCTGCCCGGCGACTACAACCGCGGCGAGCCCGGCACCGGCGACCAGCGCGTGTTCAGCGAGACCGGCTGCACCTGCGTACTGATCACGAGCACGGCGGACGTGCTGCGCTGAAGGGCGGCGGCATGGGCCGCCGGACCTTCCCTTCGTCTTCCCTCCCCAGCGATCCCTTGAAGCGACTGTGCACAATCGGCCGACCCAGAGTCGCGCCGAGTCCGTCTCGTCACTCCTGAATCAGGGTAAACGCGGTGCGTGGTGATGGCTTGATTGTGCACAATCAGCCGCCGAACCCCTCGCGTGCCGACCTGATTCGAAGGAGAGAGCTGGATGAACGATCCCCGTGCCTTGCCCCTCACCGAGGGCTTCTTCACCGTCAAGGACCAGATTGCCCCGGAGCGGCTCGCCGCCGTCGAAGGGGTCAAGCCCAAAGGCGTCGTGGAGGTGCGCCGGATGATGGTCGGCAAGGACATCCTGATGCTGCACGTCTTCCGCGAGAAGGGGCTCGTCGACCCGGTGCACAAGCACATGGACCACGAGACCGTGGCCTATCTCATTAGGGGCAAGCTGCGCCTCGTGATCGGCGGCAAGGAATTCATCGCCGGTCCGGGCACCTCCTGGATCCATCCGGTCGGCGTGGAGCACTTCAGCGAGGCGCTGGAGGACTGCGAGCAGCTGGAGATCAAGTCGCCGCCCAGGAAGACCTGGGTCAGCGAGTAAGGCGGCCCGCCATGTCGCGAACCGTCCGCTCCGTGTCCGCGGTCTCGCGCCTGCTGGCGCGGCTGGGCGGCGCGCTGATCCTGCTGAGCGCGATCCTGATCTCGCTCGACGTGGTGTTCCGCAACCTGTTCAAGCTGTCCATCTTCGAGAGCTTCGAGCTGACCGGCTACGCGATCGCCCTCGCCACCTCCTTCGGCCTGTCGTGGGCCCTCATCACCAAGGCGCACATCCGCATCGAGGTGGTCTACGGCGCCTTGCCGCGCAAGGCCCGCGGCCTGCTCGACGTCGCCGCCCTGGGCGTGCTGCCCGTTTTCGCCGCCGTGCTGGTCTTCTTCGCGGCCCGGGTGGTGCTGGACAACCTGCAACTCGATGCGCATTCGAATTCCACCCTGCACATCCCGCTGGTCATCCCGCAGGGGCTCTGGCTGATCGGACTGGGCTGGTTCGCGCTGACGACCGTGGTGCTGTTCGTGGTCGCCGTGCATGCGATGTGGCGCGGTCGGCCCGAGGAGGTGGAAAAGCTGTTCGGGATCGCCTCGGTCGCCGAGGAAGTGGAAGCCAGCCTCGAAGGCGCACCTGCGGGCACGCCAGGCGCAGGGGTGGGCGCGCTGCAGCTGCAGCCCGGAGCCTGAGATGCTGCTGACCGCTTCCTTGCTGCTGCTCCTGTTCATCGCGAGCAGCCTCTACGTCGGCG
Source organism: Ramlibacter sp. (assembly GCF_035706265.1). GTDB lineage: Bacteria > Pseudomonadota > Gammaproteobacteria > Burkholderiales > Burkholderiaceae_C > Ramlibacter. Next base: position 3,505 of record NZ_DASSVG010000342.1, read on the forward strand.
CGGCGATCGGGGTGCTCGGCGCCAGCCTGTCGGCGCTGTACTCGCCGCTGCCGCTGCTGCGCGGCGTCGGCGAGATGGCGTGGAGCACGTCCAACGACTTCGTGCTCGTGGCCGTCCCCATGTTCATCCTGATGGGAGAGATGCTGCTGCGCTCCGGGCTGGCGGAACGGATGTACGACGCGCTCGACAAGTGGGTCGGCCACATTCCGGGCGGCCTGATGCACACCAACATCGCCGCCTGCACGGTGTTCGCCGCCACCTCCGGTTCCAGCGTCGCCACGGGGGCGACGGTGGGCACCGTTTCGATTCCGAGCATGGAGAAGTACGGCTACAAGCCGGCCCTGTTCCTCGGCTCCATCGCCGCCGGCGGCACGCTCGGCATCCTGATTCCGCCGAGCATCAACATGGTGATCTACGGCGCGCTGTCCGAGACCTCGGTGTCGGACCTGTACCTCGCCGGATTGATTCCGGGCCTGCTGATGGCCCTGGGCTTCTCGCTGGTGGTGTGGATCGCCTGCGTCTGGCGCAGCGACCTCGCGCCGCGCAAGCCGCGCGCGAGCTGGGGCGAACGCTGGCGCGCGCTGTTCGCGCTCGGCCCGCCGCTGTACCTGTTCCTGCTGGTGGTCGGTTCCATCTACCTGGGCTGGGCCACGCCGACCGAAGCCTCCGCCCTGGGCGTGGTGGGCACCCTCGCGTACGTCTGCTGGACACGCAAGTTCGGCCTGGAGCAGCTGTGGGCGTCGCTGGAAGGCACGGTCCGCACCACCGCCATGGTGATGCTGATCGTGGTCGCGGCCTACTTCCTCAATTTCGTCATGTCGACCATCGGCCTGACGGACCTGGCGGTGGAAGCCGTGGGCAAGCTGCACTGGTCCCCGCTCGCCGTGATGCTCGCGATCATCGCCGTCTACCTGGTGCTGGGCTGCTTCGTCGAAACGCTCACGCTGATGGTGGCCACCACGCCGATCATCGTCCCCATCGTCACCAAGCTGGGGTACGACCCGGTGTGGTTCGGGATCGTCTTCGTGATCCTGATCGAGCTGGCCCTCATCACGCCGCCGATCGGCATGAACCTCTTCGTCGTCCAGTCGGTGCGGCGCAGCGGCAAGTTCAGCGACGTGGTGGTGGGCGCGCTGCCCTTCGCCGCCATGATGCTCGTGATGCTCGCGCTGCTGCTCGCCTTTCCTTCCCTGGCCACAGCGCTGCCGCACCTGTTCGGCGGCCACAAGTAACGCAAGCCCTTCCTTCCATCCGCGACCTTCGGAGTCACCATGAAAGAACGCATCCGGATCCTCGTGCTCGCCGCCGGCCTGGCGGCGGCAGGCGCGCACGCCCAGAACTTTCCCAAGACGCACCTGAACGTGGTGGGCAACCTGGGTATCACCACGCAGTCGAAGGAGCTCGAAGCTCCGATGTGGAACACCGTCATCCCCAAGGCCACCGGCGGCCAGGTCACGGCGCAGTTCAAGCCGTGGAACGAGATGGGCCTCAAGGGCGGCGAGGTGATCAAGCTGCTGCGCCAGGGCCTCTACGACGTCGGCACGACCCAGCTGGGCTTCCTGGCCGGCGAAGCCGCGATCAACGACGCCATCGACCTGGCCGGCGTGTCGCCGACCATCGACATGCTGGAGCAGGTGAAGGAAGCGTTCCGCCCGCACCTGGCCGCCTACTACGAGAAGCAGCAGAACGTGAAGGTGCTGGGCCTGTGGTCCTTCCAGGACCAGGTGCTGTACTGCCGCAACGAGTTCAAGGGCCTGTCGGACCTCAAGGGACGCAAGGTCCGCGTCTCGGGCGCGTCGCAGGCCGACTTCATCGAGTACTTCGGCGGCTCCGGCGTCAACATGGCCTTCGGCGAAGTGCAGCAGGCGCTGCAGAACGGCGTGCTGGATTGCGCGATCACCGGCACGCTCGGCGGCTACAAGGCGAAGTGGTACGAGGGCGCCAAGTACCTGTACCGGCTGCCGATCAACTGGGCCTCCGCCGTTTCCGCGGCCAGCCTGAAGTCCTGGAACAAGCTCGATGCGTCGGTGCAGAAGGTGATCGGCGAGCAGTACCGGGTGCTCGAGAAGCAGATCCACGAGCAGAACGTGCGCGAGAGCGAGATCGGCATCGCCTGCAACACCGGCAAGGGCGCCTGCCCGGAGGGGCCGCCGGCCAGCATGATCCTGGTGCCGGTGAAGGAGGGCGATCTCGAGCTGCGTCGCAAGGCGCTGCTGGAGCAGGTGCTGCCGCGCTGGGCCTCCCGCTGCGGCGAGGCGTGCGTCAAGGCGTGGAACGAATCCGCCGGCAAGGTGGCGGGCCTGAAGGCGGCGGCCAAATGAGCGCGGTCCTGGAACGCGCCCAGCCGACCTGGGAGAGCACGGCGGAGCACGAGCTCACGCGCGAGAACCTGGCACTGCTGCTCGATAACCGGATCTCCGCCATCCGCATCCGCGGCTTCGCCACCCCGGCGGAGTGCGCCGGCTTCGCGGCGGCGGCGAAGAAGGGCCGCATGCAGTACTACAACGTCAGCGACCGCATCGGCTACATCGGACTGGCGCAATACCAGTACCGCTGGAACCGCACCAAGGAGGAATTCCTGGCCGACGTCCCGCAGGCGCGGGCCGATGTCGAGGAAGTCTTCGCGCAGTCCTTCGATCCGCTCGCGCGCCTGATGGAACGCCTGCAGGCCGCGTGGGACCGGCCGGTGGACTTCGCGCGCGAGGGCGAGCGGCCGTACTTCGCCGGGATCATCCGTTCCACCAGCGACAAGATCGACCTGCACGTCGACTGGGCGCCGGTGAACTCGCCCGACTACGCGATCGGCGCCATCGACGGCCAGCTGGGTTGGAATTTCTTCGCCGAGGAACTGGAGTCGGGCGGGCACACCACCGTCTACAACGCGCCCTGGAATCCGCTGGTCACGCCGGGCGAGATCCCCAAGAGCTACGGGCTGGACCACGCGCTGGTGGAAGGTGCACCCCGCTTCACCTACCGCGCGACCGCCGGCGACGTGGTGATCTTCAACACCCGCAATCCGCACGAGGTCGCGCCGGGCACCTGCATGCCGGGGGGCAGCCGCGTTTCCATCGGCTCCTTCGTCGGCCGGATGCCGGCGGGCAACCTGGTCCTCTGGGCCTGAGCGCGCCATGCTCGTCGAGATGCGCTCCTACGTGCTGCATCCGGGCAAGCTGCCCGAGTTCATGCGGCTGATGACCGAGGAAGGCATCGCCATCGAGCGGCCGGTGCTCGGGAACCTCCTGGGCTTCTACAGCTCGGAGATCGGCAACGTCAACAAGGTGGTCCACCTCTGGGGCTACGCGTCCTTCGAGGAGCGCCAGCGGCGCCGGGCGCTGCTGGCCGCCAGCCCCGAATGGGCGGCCTTCGTGCCCAAGGTGCTGCCGCTGATCCGCGACATGCAGAACGAACTGCTCAACCCCGCCCCGTTTTCGCCGGAAACGCAATGACCGACAAAAGGAACGCGCCCCTGCAGGGGCTGGTCGTCCTCGACCTCACGCACATGCTCTCGGGGCCCTACGGCACCATGACGCTGGCCGACCTGGGCGCGCGCACGATCAAGATCGAGCCGCCCGGCAAGGGCGAGGGCACCCGGCAGCTGCTGGCGGACAGCCCCCACTACGCGCGCGACGGCATGGGCGCCTACTTCCTCACCCTCAACCGCGGCAAGGAGAGCGTCGCCATCGACATGAAGAGCGAAGCCGGGCTGGCGGTGTTCTACGACCTGGTGCGCCATGCCGACGTGGTGTTCGACAACTTCAGCGCGGGCGTCACGAAGCGGCTGCGCATCGACCACGACACGCTGGCGAAGATCAACCCGCGCATCATCACGTGCACGGTGACGGGCTTCGGCGAAACCGGCCCCGACATCCATCGCCCGGCCTTCGACCAGGTGGTCCAGGCGCTGGGCGGCGGGATGTCGATCACGGGCGACGCAGCCGCGCGCCCGACGCGCTCGGGCATCCCGATCGGGGACATCGGCGGCGGCATCTTCGGCGCGATGGGCGTGCTGGCGGCCGTGGTCGCCCGCGAACGCACC
>NZ_DASSVG010000343.1:0-15658 GCF_035706265.1 Ramlibacter sp.
CAGTCCGGCCTGGGCGAGTTCGGCGTGCTGTCGCTGCTCGTGCTGCTGCTGGTGGCGGTGGGCATGGTGCTGGACGGCGTCTCGATCTTCCTGATCTTCGTGCCGCTGATGATGCCGATCATCAACCACTACCACTGGGACGTGGTCTGGTTCGGCGTGCTGCTCACGCTGCTGGTCGCGCTGGGGCAGTTCACCCCGCCGATGGCCGTGAACCTGATGGTGACGTGCCGCATCGCCGGCGTGCGGATGGAAGACACCCTGCGCTGGATCGGCTGGCTCATCGCGGCGATGCTGCTGGTGGCCGTGCTCGTGATCGTCTTCCCCTCGCTCGCGCTGTGGCTGCCGCAAGCCCTCGGCTACTGATTCCCTGCTTCCCGCTGATTCACCCAAGGAGACCGTTGTCATGAAAGTGCGTTCCTTCCTCAAGCTCGCGGCCGCGGCTGCCGCGCTGGCCTTCGCCGCCGCGGCGCCGGCGCAGACCTACAAGTCCGAATACAAGATGTCGCTGGTCGTCGGCACGGCCTTCCCCTGGGGCCAGGGCGGCCAGATCTGGGCCGACCTGGTGCGCGAGCGCACCAAGGGCCGCATCAACATCAAGCTGTACCCCGGCGTGTCGCTGGTGCAGGGCGACCAGACGCGCGAGTTCACCGCCATCCGCCAGGGCGTGATCGACATGGCGATCGGCTCCACCATCAACTGGTCGCCCCAGGTGAAGGAGCTGAACCTGTTCTCCATGCCCTTCCTGATGCCGGACTACGCCGCCATCGACGCGCTGACGCACGGCGACGTGGGCAAGCGCATCTTCGCCACGCTGGACCGCGCCGGCGTCGTGCCGCTGGCCTGGGGCGAGAACGGCTACCGCGAGATCACCAATTCGAAGAAGCCGATCAAGTCGCCCGGCGACCTCAAGGGCATGAAGATCCGCGTGGTCGGCTCGCCGCTGTTCCTGGACACCTTCACCGCGCTGGGCGCCAACCCGACGCAAATGAGCTGGGCCGACGCGCAGCCGGCGCTGGCCAGCGGCGCCGTGGACGGCCAGGAGAACCCGATGTCGATCTTCACGGCCGCCAAGCTGCACACGGTGGGCCAGAAGCACGTCACGATGTGGGGCTACGTGGCCGACCCGCTGGTGTTCGTGGTGAACAAGGACGTGTGGAACTCCTGGACGCCGGCCGACCGCGAGATCGTGCGCCAGGCCGCGCTGGATGCCGGCAAGCAGCAGGTCGCCATCGCCCGCAAGGGCCTGGCCGAGGCCGACAAGCCGCTGCTGAAGGAGATCGGTGCGCTGGGCGTGACCGTCACGCACCTGAGCCCCGCCGAGCGCGACGCCTTCGTGAAGGTCACGCGCCCGGTCTACGACAAGTGGAAGAACACCATCGGCGCCGACCTGGTGGGCGCGGCCGAGAAGGCGATCGCGGCGCGCAAGCAGTAAGCCGGGCGCGCATCGGACAAGCCGCCTGCGGGCGGCTTTTTTCTCCCATGAAGGACCTCCCGTGAATTCCCTGTGCCGCCTGGGCGCGACCGAAGCCGTCGCGCTGCTGAAGAAAGGCGAAGTCTCCCCGCTGGAACTGGTCGATGCGGCCGCGGCGCGCATCGCCGAAACCGACGGCGTGCTCAACGCCATCCCCATCCTGTGCCTCGATCGCGCACGCGAGCAGCCCCAGCGCGTGATGCAGCAGCGGCGCGAGGAGCATCCGCCGCACTACCTGCACGGCCTGCCCATCGCGGTGAAGGACAACGTGCACGTGCAGGGCGTGCGCTGCACCATGGGCTCGCCCATCCTTGCCACCCAGGTCTCGGCCGAATCCGATCCCTGCGTGCAGCGGCTGGAGGCCCATGGCGCACTGGTGATCGGCAAGTCCAACATTCCCGAGTTCGCGGCCGGCGGCAACACCTTCAACGAGGTGTTCGGCATCACCCGCAACCCCTGGAACACCGCGCGCACGCCGGGCGGCTCCTCGGGCGGCACGGCCGCCGCGCTGGCTTCGGGCCAGGTCTGGCTGGGCACCGGCAACGATTTCGGCGGCAGCATCCGCCTGCCTGCGAGCTTCTGCTCGCTGGTCGGCCTGCGGCCCACCGCCGGCCTGGTGCCGCGCATCCAGAAGCAGGCGTATTCGCCACTCAACGTCGAAGGGCCGATGGCGCGCTCGGTCGCGGACTGCGCGCTGATGCTGGAGTGCGAAGCCGGCTGGCATCCGCTCGATCCGCTGTCGTGGCCGGTGCAGCCGGGCGCGTACCTCGCGGCGGCGCGCGAGCCGCAGCCGCCGCGCCGCATCGCCTTCAGCCTGGACCTCGGCATCTATCCCGCGCTCGATGAGGAGGTTGCGCGCGTGTGCGGCGAGGCCGCGCGCAAGCTGCAGGCGGCAGGCTGCGCGGTGGAGGAAACGCACCCCGACCTGCGCGATGCCTACGAAACCTTCCAGGTGCTGCGCGGCGCCGCCTTCGTGGCCAACATGGGCGCGATGCTCGAACAGCACCGCTCGCAATTGAAGCCGGAGGTGATCGCCAACGCGGAGTACGGTTTCGGCCTGCGCGCGGCCGAGATCGCCCGCGCCGAAATCGCGCAAGGCGAGATCGTGCGCCGCATGGCCCGCTTCCTCGGCGAGCACGAGATCCTCATTTGCCCGACGGCGATGACGCCGGCGATCCCGGTGGAGCAGCGCTACCTGCAAAGCCTGAACGGCGTGGCCCTCGAGGGCTACCTGGGCTGGCTGCTGTCCACGTGCGCCATCTCCGTCACCGGCTGCCCCGTGCTCGCCCTGCCCTGCGGCTTCACCCGCGACGGCCTGCCCGTGGGGCTGCAGGTGATCGGGGCGCCGCGCACCGAAGCACGGCTGCTGCAGATCGGCGCCTGGATGGAGCAGGTGCTGGGCGTGGGGCCGCTCACGCCGATCGACCCCCGCGCGCACGCCTGAGGGCCACGCGCGCCCGCGCCCGGTCAGCGGGGCTGCAGACGCAGGCCCACGATCTTCACGTTGGCGAGCGTGGAGACGAAGCGCAGATCGCCCCCCTCGACGAACACGTGCAGCGTGAGCGCGCCCGTGACCTGGTCGCAGGCCAGTTGCAGCGCGCCCGCGTCCAGCAGCGCGTTCTGCACCGACACGGAGGCCATTTCGGCGCTGATGCCGCGGCCGACCGCTTCGGAGTGGACGCGGATGGCGTTGCGGCGCTCGGCGCGACCCGTGAGCTCCGCTTGCACGCCCGGCGCGCCGAAGCGCCCGTCGCCGAGCTGCAGGTCGCCCGACAGCGCCGTGCGGTCGAACAGCTGCCGCGCCTGGTCGGTGATGCCCATGCCCAGGCCCTTCGCCGGCTGGCGCAGCAGCGCCTCGGCGAAAGGCTGCAGTTGGAGATGGCCGCGGTCCGTGACCCGCGCTCCCAGGAAGGCGCCGCGCCGCTCGAACTCCGCACCGACCACCGGCATGCACGTGAACTGGTACAGGTAGCTGCGCCCGTTGGGAGCATCGACATACACCCCGAGCCGGCTGACGCCCATGCGCGAATCCGGGCCGACGTGCTCCACGGTCGCTTCGTTGAAGTCGACCCGGCCGCGGCGGATCGGCACCGTCACGTCGGCGTCGAACAGCAGGTGCGCATCCACGATTTCCGCCCGGATCGTGCCGTCCGCGGCAGCGAGCGGCCCGAGCGACCAGGGCCCGGCCGCTGCGGCAGCGCCCGCAGGCAGCGCCTGCACCTCCGCAGGCAGCGCCAAGGGGCCCTGGACCTTCACGCCGAACAGTTCGGCGCTGGCCGCCTGGCCGGAGCGCAGGCGCAGCCGGCCCGCCTCGGCCTGCAGCTGCAGCGCGAGCTGGTGCAGCGCGATGCGGTCGATCTCGAGCACGAGCGGCCCCAGGGCCACCCGCAGCGCCGCCGCATCGAACCGGCGGATGCCGATCTCGAGCGCCCCGTCGCCCTGGGGTTGCAGCGTGAGGCCGTCGATGGAGAAGCGATTGTTCCCGCCCTGGGCCGTGGAGCCGAGCTCCAGGCCGAGCAGGACGTGCAGGAGGGAAGCGGCGAGCGCGTCGGCCATGAAGCTTGCGGCAAGAGTCGCCGCCGCATCCTAGTGCAGGCCGGCCCGGCCGGGGGCCGGCTTTGCGCGTCAGCGGGCCGTGGTCGCGTGCCGATGCTCCATCCGGTCGTCGTGGTGGTGATGGCGCCCGCGCAGCCCCAGCAGGCCGACCAGGCCCAGCAGGCCGATCCAGCCCATGTCGCGGTCGTTGTCGCCGCGGGTGTCCATGCTGTCCGGCCCCGCGCCCATGGTCTGGGTGGCGGTGCTCTGCGAGTCGTTGCTCGGCGTGGTGGTCGTCGTGGAGGAATCCTGCGCCATCACGGGCATCGCGCAGGCGGCGCCGAGCGTCACGACGGCGGCGAGGCGGCTGATGGAATGCTTGTTCATCTGTGCTCTCCTTGAGTGGAATGAGCTCACCATCGGCCGCGGCGCGGGGCGCGTCAGTCGGAGCGCGATCCATGCGGCGGCCGGCGTGCTCTTCCACCGTGTCCGCCAGGGGAGGCTCAGCGCAGCGGCGGGTCTGCCCCGCGGCAGCGGACGCGTCCTACTTGAAAAGCTGATCCGGGATCAGCTTGTCCAGTGCGTGTGGAACTTGCCGGCGCGGTCCAGCCGCTCGTACTTGTGGGCGCCGAAGTAGTCGCGCTGGGCCTGCAGCAGGTTGGCCGGCAGGCGCTCGGCGCGGTAGCTGTCGTAGTAGGCCAGCGCGCTCATGAAGGCCGGCACCGGCACGCCGTGCAGCGCCGCCGTGGCGACCACTTCGCGCAGCGCCTGCTGGCAGCCTTCCATCACGCCGGCGAAGTGCGGATCCACCAGCAGGTTGGCCAGCTTCGCGTCGCGCGCATAGGCGTTGCGGATGTCCTCCAGCAGGCGGGCGCGGATGATGCACCCGGCGCGCCAGAGGCCGGCGATGGTGCCGAAGGAGAGATCCCAGCTGTATTCGCGGCCCGCCGCGGAAAGCAGCGCGAAGCCCTGCGCATAGGCGCAGATCTTGGCTGCCAGCAGCGCGCAGCGGACCTTCTCGACGAAGGCGGCTCGCTCGCCGGCGAACTTCACCTTGGGGCCGGACAGCACGCGCGCCGCCGCAGCACGCTAGCCGCGCACGGCGCTCACGGTGCGGGCGAACACCGCATCGGCGATGGTGGGCGCGGTCACGCCCAGGTCCAGCGCGACCTGGCTCGCCCACTTGCCTGTGCCCTTCTGTTCCGCCGTGTCGACGATCACGTCCACCAGCGCACCGCCGCTGTCGGGATCCGTGCGCGAGAGGATGTCGGCGGTGATGCCCACGAGATAGCTGGAAAGCTCGCCGCGGTTCCACTCGGCGAACACGTCGCTCATCTCGCGCGGCTGCATTCCCAGCAGCTGCTGCAGCAGGAAATAGGCTTCGCAGATGGTCTGCATGTCGGCGTACTCGATGCCGTTGTGGACCATCTTGACGAAGTGGCCGGACGCATCGGGGCCGATCCAGTCGCAGCAGGGCGTGCCGTCATCGGCGCGGGCGGCGATGGCCTGCAGCAGCGGCTGCACCACCGCCCAAGCCTGCGCATCGCCGCCGGGCATGATCGAAGGCCCGCGCAGCGCGCCCTCCTCGCCGCCGCTGATGCCGGCGCCGACGAACAGGATGCCGGTGCCGGTGAGCTCCGCGATGCGGCGCTGGGTGTCGGAAAAGCGGGTGTTGCCGCCGTCGATCACCACGTCGCCGGGATAGAGCAGCGGCCGCAGCTCGCGCAGCACGGCGTCCACCGGCGCGCCGGCCGGCACCATCAGCAGCAGCACGCGCGGGGTGCGCAGGGAGGCCACCAGTTCCTGCAGCGAGCGCGGCGCGGCCGCGCCGGTGCGTTGCGCGAAGGCGGCGCGCTTGTGCTCTTCCAGGTCGAAGCCCGTGACCGCGAAGCCGTGGCCGTGGAGATTGAGGGCGAGGTTCTCGCCCATGACGCCCAGCCCCACCAGGGCGACGTCGTAAGACTGCGGGGATTCCATCCCCCGATTGTCCCCGCTGGCGCTTTCGCGCGCTCGGATGCGGGTCAGTGCTCCAGCGCGCCGAAAGCCGATTCGCGCGCCGGCGGCAGCGCGCGGCGGCGCGCGCCCACCGGTTTGTCGGCGGCCAGCCCGGTCTCGAGCCCGTGCGTGTGGCGCGCGAACAGCCGGGCGTAGTAGCCGCGCTGCGCCATCAGCTCGGAATGCGTGCCGCTGGCCTCGATGCGGCCGTTGCGCATCACCACGATGCGATCGGCGTCGACCACGGTGGAGAGCCGGTGCGCCACCACCAGCGTGGTCCGGCCGGCCGTCAGGCGCTTCAGCGCCTCCTGCACCAGCGCCTCGCTTTCGTTGTCGAGCGCGCTGGTGGCTTCGTCCAGCACCAGGATCGGCGGGTTCTTCAGGATCGCGCGTGCGATCGCGATGCGCTGCTTCTGCCCGCCCGAGAGGCCCGCGCCGCGCTCGCCCACCACGGTGTCGTAGCCCTCCGGCAGCGCCGCGATGAACTCGTGCGCGTTGGCCGCCCGCGCCGCGGCCTCGGCCTGCTCGCGCGTGGCGCCGGGCGTGCCGTAGGTGATGTTGGCCAGCAGCGTGTCGTTGAACAGGTGCACGTCCTGCATCACGGTGCCGACCTGCTCGCGCAGCGACTTCTGGGTGCAGAAGCGCAGGTCCTCGCCGTCGACCAGGATGCGGCCGGCGGTCGGCGCATGCAGGCGCTCCAGCAGCGACACCAGGGTGGACTTGCCGCAGCCGCTGGGGCCCACCAGGGCGACGGTCTGGCCCGGCTCGACGGCGAGCGACACCTCGCGCAGCACCGGCCGGCCCTCGCCGTACGCGAAGGAGACGCCCTCGAATTGCACCGCCCCGTGCGCGACCACCAGCTCGCGCGCGCCCGGCAGGTCCGCCACCGGATCCGGCGCGTCGAGGATGGTGCAGACCTGGTCCAGCGACACGCCGGCGCGGCGCACGGTGGCGTAGATGTTGGTCAGGCCCTGGATCGGGCCGAACAGGCCGCCCACATACTGCAGCGCGGCCACCAGGGTGCCGACCGTGCCCTGCCCGTTCAGCACCAGCCAGGCGCCCAGGCCGGCGACCGACAGGCGCGCGGCGGCTGCCGAGAGGCCCTGCAGCGAACTGGTGCGGGCGTCGCGGCGCGCGCCGCGCGTGACGCGGGCGTTGCCCTGCGCCACCGCCTCGAGGAAGCGCCGCGTCTCGGCCTTCTCCATCGCGAAGCCCTTCACCGTGCGGATACCGGACAGCACCTCGGTCCAGCGGCCGAAGGTGGCGCTCCAGTGCGCCAGCAGCGCCTTGTCGCGCCGGGTCTGCTCCGGCGCGGCGCGCATGCCGATCAGCGCCGGCAGCGGGGCGAAGACGCAGATCGCCAGCGCCAGCCGCCAATCGAGTTGCAGCAGCGCGAGCAGCGCCAGCACCAGGTAGACGATGGCCGGCAGGGCCCGGAAGCCCAGCTCCGCGACGGCCGACACGAAGCCGTTGATGGAGGTGTTGACGCGGTTGATCGTGGCGCCCACCGTCTGCTGCTGGTGGAAGGTCAGGGGCAGCTGGTGCAGCCGGGCCGTCACGCGCTGGCGCAGCGCGAAATCGAGATCCAGGCGGACGCGCCAGCTGCGCGTCTCCAGCAGGCGGCCGAGCCAGACCTGGGCCAGTTCGGCGGCGGCGACCAGGAGCAGGGCGTAGAAGACGGCGTGGCCCACCTTGCCGGGCAGCGGGCGCGCCCCCGGCAGCTGCGCGGCCGCGACCCGCGTCAGCGTGTCGACCAGGGCCATGACGGCCAGCGGGGTGACGGCACTCACGGCGGCCAGCAGCAGCGCGAGCACCAGCACCTTGGCGATCGGCCGCTCGAAGCCCTGCAGCCAGGGCAGAGCGCGGACGGCGAACGCGCGCCAGCCGGCGGCGGATGCGGCGGGCTGGCGGACAATGGAGTTTTCGATCGAGAGGGTGGCCATGGAGGGGGCGCTGTGGCGCGCCGATACTCTAATGGCCACGGTTGAGTACGGTTGACAGCCGTCAACCGGGATCGTCCCAGTCGGAAGCACCCGATCGGCGGAAAGCAGGAATTTCGCACGGCCGATCCGCTCCGTCCTTCACCCGCAGGGCGTGAATCCAGCGGTTTGCCGCGCCGGTGCGGGGTCCTCGCCTGCGCGGGACGGTGAAAAGGGATTTCTTGACCGGGGACAGAGCTGGCTTATTTCGACGGTCGGGCGACAATGCTCATCCTTGTCACCGTCGACACATATAAACACAATTCGGAGATGCTCCTGCCCCGCTTGCGCATGGCCCTGGTCGGCTTTCCCGATCCGGCCCTTCCCCAGACCTTGTTGCGCGCCCGCAGCCGCCCCGGGTGGGAGACTGCTTCGCTCGACGATGCCGATGCCCTCTGGGTGGCGGGCCAGTCCGCGCGCATGGAGTCGGACGGGCTGGTGCGGGTGTGGAACGGCGAGGGCAAGCCCGCGGTGGTGCTGCACCTGAACTCGCTGCAGCGGCCGCTCACCTTCACGCAGCCGCTGGTCGATCCTCGCCTGCAGGTGGCGGACCGGGTCGACCTCCACAACCCAGGCAACGTCGACCAGGCGCTGCGTCGCACCGAGCAGTTCCTGCGCGCGGTGCTGCTGCAACTGACGATGGGGCAGCAGATCGCCGAGCGGCTGCTCACGCTGACCGCCCACACCTACCACGTGACCCTGAAGGAAAAGCTGGTGGCGGTGGTGAGCGTGCCCGGGCGCATGGGCATCGAGCTGAGCACCGACCCCGAGGAGCTGGCCGAGGCGCGCTGGGTGGCCCGGCCGCCCCACGCCCGGGACATCCCGAAGTGGTTCCTGCCCACCAGCTTCGCCGAGTGCCTGTGGCTCTACGCGAGCCGCACCCGCACCGAGCTGCTGCCGCACCGCTATCGCAGCGCACCGCTCTACTTCCGCTGCGTGCCGCCGGTGCCGCAGCGCCTGATGCAGAACGTGCACTACGCCGTGCTGGCCGAACTGGCCACGGCGCCGCGCACCTTCGCCGAACTGCAGGAGGCCATCGGCCTGCCGGAGCCGGAACTCGACGCGGCCCTGACGGTGCTCTACTTCGCCGGCAGCATCACCTGCAACGCGGCGCGGGCGGCACGTGGCGGTGCGGCCTCCACCCGCGACGCCGTCACGGCCAGCGAGCTGCGCAACTCCATCTTCCCGCCCGTCGCACCGGCTCCGGGCGTGCCGGACGCCACGATGCCGGCGCCGCTGGAGTGGCGGCCGTAGCTTCCTGCGCCGCAGGGAACCGGGCCGCCCTCACCCCGGGCTCCTAGAAGCGGGTCGCGATCCCCACCGCGATGGCGCGCTTGGCCGTCAGCTGCACGCCGTTGACGTTCTGGTGCAGCGGGTGCTGGTAGAAGGCGTAGATGCGCATGCGGTCGTTGAGGTCGTAGCTCACGCCGGGGCTGAGGAAATAGGAGCGGCTGCCGCTGTCGTCCGGCTCGGCCTCGGCCCCGCGGTCGCGCTGCTTCACCACCGCATTGAGCTGCAGCAGGCCGGAGAACCTCTCGCCCAGGCGGCGCGCATAGCCCAGGTCCGCCGTGAGCTGCGTGCCGGGCGCGAACTCGTCGTGCTTGTTCAGCGGATGCTGCAGCTGCACCTGGGCGAACCAGGAGCCGGTGTCCGACAACTGCTGGTGGAAGAAGGCGCCGACGATGGCGTCGGTGGTGCCGGAGCCGGGCTGCAGGCTGCGCTCGGCCTCGTCGCCGGCGTCGTTGGACACGCCGGTGCGGCCCGTGGGCAACTTGAGGCCGAAGATCACGCCGGCGTTGCTGGTGCCGTCGCCCACCGGCTGCTGGTAGCGCCCGGTCACGCGCAGGTCGCCGATCTCGCGGAAGTCCCATCGCTCCGGCAGCTGGCCGCCCTGGTGGTTGTGGATGTGGAAGTGCTTGCGGTCCACGATCGGCAGCGTGACCGAGTAGCCCCAGCCGGAGGCGAAGCCGCGGCTGTAGGTGGCCAGCAGGTTGCGGTTGGCGGTGCTGACCTCGTCGTGGTGGTGGCCCGGGATCTCGCCCACGCCGATGCGGCGCGAGCCGGTGCGCGGCTGGTCCTGGTTGATGTATTCGTAGCGCAGGTCCAGCACGCCGCCTTCGGCCAGGCCGAGGGCGTCCGTCGCCCAGTCGGTGTTGATGGAACAGAAGGCGGAGCCGCAGCTCGCGTGCGCGGCGGCGGCGGTGAGGGAAACGGCGGCGACGGCGAGCATGCGCGCCGCGCTGCGGGAAAGGTGGTCCACGGTATCTCCTGATCAGGGCAAGGCGATCCGCCGGCGGCGCCGGAGGATCCGAAGGAAGGCGTTGGCGGGGTCAGGAGAAGCGGGGCGGGCCGCGCGCCGGCGGCTGGGCGAGCGCCTCGCCGCGCGGAGCGGCGGCGGACAGCGCCTGCACCAGGACGGCGCGGGCCTGCAGCGCCGCGGGGGGCGCGGGCTGCTGCGGCGGCGGCGCGGCCGAGAACAGGCAGCCCGGGCACTGCACGAGGTGCCTGGCGCCGGTGTGGGCGCCCTTGCCGTGTTCGGCGGCTTCCTCGTCGCAGTCGTGCCCCGCTTGCGCGGGGTGGTCGCCGTCCGCGTGCCCGTGCTGGGTCGCGGCCGCCAGCGTGTGCTGCTGGCTGGCGGCCGTCGGCACCGGCGGCAGCCCGAGCAGCGCGGTCGCCTGCAAGGCCGCGAACCACAGCAGGACCCACGCGGCGACGAGCCGCGCGGACCGCCGGGATCGGGCCAGGGCGAACATGCCCGGATTGTCCCCGATCCAGCACAGATCCTTACAATGAACCCATGAGAAAGCGCCTTTTTCTCGCCCTCGCGGCGGCCCTGGCGCTGGGCGGCGCCGGCAGCGCCCTGGCCCAGGCCGGCCGCTTCGATCCATCCCGCGACGCGGTGGCGGACGTGGAGCAGGCGGTGGCGCGGGCGCGCGCCCAGGGCAAGTCGGTGCTGATCGACGTGGGCGGCGAGTGGTGCGCCTGGTGCCACATCCTCGATCGCTTCATCGCCGCGCGGCCCGAGGTGCAGCGCACCCTCGACCAGCACTACCTGCTGGTGAAGGTGAACTGGTCGCCCCAGAACCGCAACGAGAAGCTGCTTTCGCGCTGGCCCAAACCGAGCGGCTATCCGCACTTCTACGTGCTCGATGGCGACGGCCGCCTGCTCGTTTCGCAGGCCACCAGCGAGCTCGAGGCCGGCCACGACTACGACGAGGCGAAGGTGCTCGCCTTCCTGCGCCGCTACGCGCCGGCGGTGCGGTAGGCCCGGCCGGCGAACGCGGCCAGGTCGGGGAATGCGCCGGGGCATGGCCACCCCGCCCTACACTGTGGCCATGCGCCGTCTCCCGAGCTTCGCCGTCTTCCTTTTCGGCGCGCTCCTGTTCCTGCTGCTGCCGGCGCTGGCCGCCGCGCGCGGGCCGCAGGCGGTGCAAGGCGTGCTCGAACTGCCGGCGCGCATCGAGCGCCCGCTGCCGCTGGCGGGCGAGTGGGGCTTCGCCTGGCAGCAGTTCGTGGATCCGCACTGGCAGCTGCTGCCCACGCAAGCCTTTGCGCCGGTGCCTTCGAGCTGGAACGAGATTCCCGGCAAGCCGGAAGGCGAGAACGGCTGGGGCAGCTACGTGCTGCAGGTCAACTGCCCGGCGGGCCAGACGCTCACGGTCGAAGCCATCGGCCAGCGCACCGCCTCGCGCCTGTTCATCAACGGCACCGAGGTCGCCTCCCATGGCCGGCCCGGCGCCGAATCGCAGGCGAGCTGGGCCGCCGTGCCCAACCGGGTGCCGCTGTCGCCCGGCTACGCCTGCCCGCTGCGCCTGACGCTGCACATCTCCAATTTCGACCACCGCGCCGGCGGCTTCGTGCGGCCGATGTGGATCGGCCCGCGCGCGGTGCTGGAGCAGGCGCGCGAGGTGCGCCTGATGGATTACGCGGCGCTGCTCACGGTCTACGGGGTCACGGGCGCGGTGGCGCTGATCTTCTTCGCCGTGCGCCGGCGCGAGCGCATCCCGCTGGTGTTCGGCCTGTTCTGCCTGGCCTTCGCGCTGTATACGGACCTGATCGGCGAGCGGCTCGTGCTGCGCGTGTTCCCGTCCGACGTCGGCTGGTTCGGCTACATGCGGGCCGAGTACCTCTCCTGGCTCGCCTCCATGGCCTTGTTCCTGCTGACGCTGCGCGGCCTGTTCCCGCTGGAGATTCCGCTCCGTGCCGTCAACGTGGTGCTGGCCGCGCTGGGGCTGGCCGGCGTCGCCGTGCTGGGGCTGCCGCCGGCGATCTACTCCTACCTGGTCGTTCCGGGGCAGGCGATCGCGGTCGGCGTCTCGGTGCTGCTGGCCGCAGCGATGCTGCGCTCGGCCCGCGCGGGCAACCCGGACGCGCGCGTGCTGCTGGTCGGGATGCTGGCAGTGCTGGCCAGCCTGGCGCTCGACCTGCTGCGCATCGATGTGCCGGGGCCGGACCGCAAGTTCGCCACCCTCGGCTTCGCCCTCTTCCTGCTCTCGCCCGCGGTGGTGATCGCCCGGCGCATGCACGCGGCGCTCAACGCCGAGGAGCGCAGCCGCTCGCTGGAGGAGAACGCCCGCCTGCGCGAGGACGTGGAGCGCATCGCGCGCCACGACCTCAAGACCCCGCTGAACAGCATCCTGGGCGCGGCGCGGCTGCTGCACGACGACGCCCGCCTCGCGCCCGACCAGCAGGAGCTGGTGGGCGTGCTGCAACGCGCCGGCCTCCACATGCTGGAGATGGTGAACCTCTCGCTGGGCCTGTTCCGCATGGAGACCGGCAGCTACGAGCTGCGGCCGCAGGCCGTGAACCTGCGCGAAGTCGTCGCCCGCGTGCTGGTGGACCTGCGCCCCTACGCGGAGGCGCACCGGGTCGCCTTGCACTGGGAGGGCGCGCGGGGGGCGGCGGTGCACGTGCGCGGCGAGGAGCTGCTGTGCTATTCCATCATCGCCAACCTGGTGAAGAACGCGGTGGAGGCGGCCGGCGCCGGTGCCCAGGTGAGCGTCGCGCTGGCCCCCGGTGACCCGGTGGCGCTGACCGTGCACAACCCGGGCGAGGTGCCGGCGGAGATCGCGGGCCGCTTCTTCGACAAGTACGTCACCAGCCAGAAGAGCGGCGGCACCGGCCTCGGCACCTACTCCGCGCGCCTGATGGCGCGGGCGCAGCACGGCGAGCTGCGCATGGCCACCGGCGCGCAAGGCACCACGCTCACGCTGACGCTGCCGGCGCTGAAGGGCGCGCCGCCGTCGCCGGCCACCACCGCCGCGCCCGAGGCGCCGCAGGACGACTGGCTGCGCACCCTGCCCGCGCGCGAGCTGCTGCTGGTGGACGACGACGAGTTCACCCGCCTGGTCACCAGCCGCATGTTGCCGAGCCCGCCTTTCCGCATCGAGACCGCGAGCAACGGGCAGGCCGCCGTCGAGGCCATGACGCGGCGCTGGCCGCACTACCTGCTGCTGGACATGGAGATGCCCTTGCGCAGCGGCATCGACACGGTGCGCTGGGCGCGCGAGCGCGAGGCCGCCCAAGGCCTGCCGCGCTGCCGCGTGGTGATGATGTCCGGCAACGACGACGAGGCCTCGGCCGCCCGCGCGCTCGCCTCCGGGGCCGACCGCTTCCTGGCGAAGCCGGTCAGCCGCGAACAGCTGCTGGCGGCGCTGCGCGAACTCGGGCAGGCGCAGCCGGTCGTGCCCGCGCACCTGCAGGGCGAGCTGTTCCTGCCGCCCCAGGCCGCGGCCCCGGGCGACGCCCCGCGGCCGGAAGACGAGCAGGTGGTGATCGACGCCGAGTGGGCCGAGGTGTTCCCGAACTTCCTGCAGCTGCAGCGCGAGACGGTCGACGCGATGGCGCTCGCATTGCAGGCCGGGCGGCGCGACGAGCTGCGCTTCCTGGCGCACCGGGCCTACGGCGCGCTCGGTGCCATGGGCCTGCACTGGGCGGCGCGCCAGAGCCGGCTGCTCGAGCAGGGCGCGGACGAAGCGGACCTGCAGGAATTGCAGCGCCGGGTGCAGGACCTGCGCGCCCACCTGGACCGCCTGCGCGTGCAGTACCGGCCGGCCGACAGCCCGCAGCGCTAGGCGGTTAGTGGCAGGCCAACGGCCCCGCGCCAGCGCGGCCTGGCGTCCTGCGCAAGAATCGCGCTTTGCGTCCGCGCCCGCGAGGGGCGCCGTTCCCATGTCCCTGTACCGCCTGGTCGGCCGTTTCGTGCTGCGGCACCGCGCCGCCTATGCCGCCTCGGCCGTGATGCTGGTCGGCATCGCCCTCCTGATCGTCTGGATCCCGCGCCAGATCGGCCACGTGGTCGATGGCCTCGCGGCCGGCCAGCTGGCGCGCGGCGCGCTGCTGCGCGAGCTGGCCTGGCTGCTGGCCGCGGGCGCCGTGGTGTACTTCCTGCGCGTCGGCTGGCGCCTGCGCCTGTACACGGCGGCCTACCGCATCGGGGTGGAACTGCGCGAGCGGCTCTACGAGCGCCTGTCGCTGCAGGGCGCGGCGTTCTACCAGCAGCACCGCACCGGCAACCTGATGGCGCTGGCCACCAACGACATCGACGCGGTGGAGATGGCCGCCGGCGAGGCGATGCTGGCCGGCTTCGACGGCACGCTCACCCTGGTGCTGGTGGTCGGGATGATGTCGCTGGGCGTGGACTGGCGGCTGGCTGCCTGCGCGATCCTGCCTTTCCCGCTGATGGCCTTCGCCTTCTGGCGCATCTCGCGCCACGTGCACGCGGCCTCGCGGCTGTCGCTGGAGCGCTTCGGCGCGCTCAACGACCAGGTGCAGGAGACCTTGTCCGGCGTGCGCACCGTGCGCGCGCTCGGCCTGCAGGCGCGCAGCGAGGCGCAGTTCACGGCGCTCGCCGGCGGCGCCGCCGCGGCCAGCCTGGATGCGCAGCGCTGGGAGGCCGCGTACGAGCCGGCGGTAGGCTGCACCTTCGCGGCGGCCACGGCGCTGGTGCTGGGCGCGGGCAGCTGGCTGGTGTGGCAGGGCCAGCTCACGGTCGGCCAGCTCACCAGCTTCAGCATGTACCTCGGGCAGCTGATCTGGCCCATGTTCGCAGCCGGCTGGGTGCTCTCGCTGCTCGAACGCGGCAAGGCGGCCTGGGGCCGGCTGCAGCCGGTGCTGGACGTGCCGCTGAGCGTCGACGACCACGGGACGGTGGCGACGGTGCGACCGGGCGCCATCGCGCTGCACGACGTGCGCTTCGCCTATGCGCCGGGCGCGCGGCCGGCGCTCGAGGGCGTCTCGCTCACGCTGGCGCCGGGGCGCACGCTGGGCCTCGTAGGCCCCACCGGCGCCGGCAAGACCACGCTGCTGAAACTGCTGCTGCGCCAGCACGCACCGCAGCGCGGCGAGCTGCGCTGGAACGGCGTGCCGCTGCCGGACTACACGCTGGCCGCGCTGCGCTCCGCGGTGGCCTGGGTGCCGCAGGAGCCCTTCCTCTTCTCCGCCTCGGTGGCCGAGAACATCGCGCTGGCCAAGCCGGGCGCCACCCGCGCCGAGGTGGAGCAGGCGGCGCGCCTGGCGGCCGTGCACGAGGACATCCAGCGCCTGCCCCGCGGCTACGACACGCCGGTAGGCGAGCGCGGCGTCACGCTCTCCGGCGGCCAGCGCCAGCGCGTGGCCATCGCGCGCGCCCTGCTCGCCGACGCGCCGCTGCTGCTGCTGGACGACGCGCTGTCGGCGG
>NZ_DASSVG010000344.1:0-30585 GCF_035706265.1 Ramlibacter sp.
GGCCGCCAGGCCCTCGATTCCCTTGTGGACATACCAGAGACGGGCCTTCAGGCGCAGCACCGTCTCCCCCACCACGGAGAAGCGGAAGTGACCCGGTTCGATGATCCCCGCGTGCACCGGCCCCACCGGGATCTCGTGCACGCCGTCGCCTTCCACGCGCACGAAGGGATAGTCCTGCAGCGGCTGCGGGGCCGGTTCGCTGCTGCCGGCGCGGCGCAGCGGCCGCCAGTCGGCCGGCCACGCGCCGTGGTTCAACCAGGGCCGGTGGTCCTCGGCGCCTTCGGCCTGCACGCCGAGCAGGTCGGACACGGCCCGCTGCATGCGGGCGGCGCAGGGGAAGAGATGCGCGAGATCGGGGTACTGCGCCTGCGAGCCGTCCAGCGGGAGTTCGACGCAATAGAGCCCGCGCTCGGCGCCGTACGCGGCGCTGATCGAAAAATTGGGGTCTGATTCCAATTTCCTGCGGAAATTGGAATCTGACCCCAATTTTTCGGAACCCCAAACGGCAACGAGGCGTCCGCCCGACTGCGCCACGCTGCCCGCGGCAGCGAGCCACTGCGCTCGATCCACCCGCGCGCGCCACATCGGCAGCGGCGCCGGCAGGCGCTCGAAGGGGAGGTCCAGGCGCGTGATGCCCATCTCAGGTTCCCAGCATGCGCGCCGCCTGGCGGTACCAGGTGTCCAGGTAAGGCGGGATGTAGAGGCCCAGCATCAGCCCGAGCCCCAGGTGGATGAACACCGGCACCAGCGCCGGCGGGTGCGGCAGGCGCTGCAGGTTGGTCTCGCCGAACACCATCGGCTGCACCCGGCTGAAGACGGTGGCGAAGGCCACGCCCAGCGCGATCAGGAGGAAGGGCGTGGCCCAGGGGTGTTCGCGCATGGCGGTGGTGACGATCAGGAACTCGCTCGCGAACACGCCGAAGGGCGGCATGCCCAGGATCGCCAGCGAACCGAGCATCAGCCCCCAGGCCACCGTGGGGCTCACCTTGATCAGCCCGCGGATGTCCTCCATCACCTGCGTGCCCGCCTTCTGCGCCGCGTGGCCGACGGCGAAGAAGATCGCCGACTTCACCAGCGAATGCACCGTCATGTGCAGCAACCCGGCGAAGCTGGCGATCGGGCCGCCCATGCCGAAGGCGAAGGTGATGAGCCCCATGTGCTCGATGGACGAATAGGCGAACATGCGCTTCACGTCCTTCTGCCGGATCAGCAGGAAGGCCGAGGCGACCACCGACACCAGGCCGAATCCCATCATCAGGTGGCCGGCCAGGTGGCTTTGCAACGCGCCGTCGGCCAGCACCTTGCAACGCAGCACCGCATAGAGCGCCACGTTCAGCAGCAGCCCGGAGAGCACGGCGGAGACCGGCGTCGGACCTTCGGCGTGCGCGTCCGGCAGCCAGTTGTGCAGCGGCACCAGCCCCACTTTCGTCCCGTAGCCCACCAGCAGGAAGGCGAAGGCCAGCGTCATGACGTTCGGGTCCAGCGTGGCCTTCACGGCATCGAGCCGCGTCCACAAGAGCGCCCCGCCCTCGAAGCCGAGCACCTTCTCGGCCGCCATGTACAGCAGCACGGTGCCGAACAGCGCCTGCGCGATGCCGACCCCGCACAGGATGAAGTACTTCCACGCGGCCTCCAGGCTGGCCGCGGTGCGGTACACGCTCACCAGCAGCACGGTGGTGAGCGTCGCCGCCTCCATCGCGACCCAGAGGATGCCCATGTTGTTGGTGGTCAGCGCCAGCAGCATGGTGAAGCCGAACAGCTGGTACATGCTGTGGTAAAGGCGCAGCCGCCGCGGCGTCATCTTGCCGTGGTCGCGCTCCACCCGCATGTAGGGCCGCGAGAAGATCGCCGTGGTGAGGCCGACGAAGGCGGTCAGCGTCACCAGGAAGACGTTGAGCGGGTCGATGAAGAACTCCTGCCCCCAGGCAAACAGCGGCCCTTCGGAGATCACGCGCGCCGTCAGCCCGCAGGCGGCGAGGAAGCAGCCCAGGCTGAAGGCCACGTTGATCTCCGGCGCCTCGTCGCGATGGCCGACGAAGGCCAGCACCAGCCCGCCCACCAGCGGGATCCCGAGGACCAGGGAAAAGACGTCGATCTCCACTACTGGTCCTTCAGCGTTTCGAGGTGGCGGATGTCCAGGCTGTCGAACTGCTCGCGGATCTGGAACATGAAGACGCCGAGGATCAGCACGCCGATCAGCACGTCCAGCGCGATCCCCAGTTCCACCACCATGGGCATGCCGTGGGTGGCGGAGGTGGCGGCGAAGAACAGCCCGTTCTCCATCGCCAGGAAGCCGATCACCTGCGGCACCGCCTTGGCCCGCGTGATCATCATCAGGAAGGACAGCAGCACGCAGGCGAGTGCGATGCCCAGCGTGCCGCGCGCCAGCGAGGTGGAGAGCATGGCGATCGGGGTCGCCAGGTTGAAGGCGAAGATCACCACCAGGATGCCGATCAGCATCGTGGTCGGGATGTTGATCAGCGTCTCCACGTCCCAGCGGATCTTCAGCCGGTCCACGATGCGGTGCAGCAGCCACGGGATCAGCAGCACCTTCAGCACCAGCGTGAGCGCCGCCGAGAGGTACAGGTGGTGCTGCCCGGTCGCATAGCCCACCACCACCGTGGAGACCACCAGCGTCAGCCCCTGCAGCGTGAACAGGTTGATCAGCGACAGGATGCGGCGCTGCGCGATCATGGCGAAGGCCAGCATCAGCAGCATCGCGCCGAGCAGGTTGATCGCTTGCGTGAGGAGCGCGCTCATGAGTGGCTCACCGCCAGCAGCAGGTGCACCAGCATGCCGATCACGGCCAGCAGGAAGGCCGAGGCCAGGAACTCGGGCACCCGGAAGATCCGCATCTTGGCGGCCAGGGTTTCCAGCAGCGCGAGGCCGATGCCGCCGGCGGCGAGCTTGAGCACCAGCACCGGCAGCGAGAGCAGCATCTCGAGCGGCGCCTGCGCCTCGGCGATGCCCCAGGGCATGAAGAGCGCGATGCCGATGCACGCATAGGCGAACAGCTTCAGGCTCGCGGCCCATTCGATCAGCGCCAGGTGGCGCCCGGAGTATTCCAGGATCAGCGCCTCGTGGATCATGGTGAGCTCCAGGTGCGTCGCCGGGTTGTCCACGGGCACCCGCGCGTTCTCGGCCAGCGCCACCATGATGAAGGCCACGAGTGCGAAGGCCAGCGCCGGATAGATCGCGAGTTCCCGGTGCGCCAGCGTCTGCACCACGGTGGCGAGCGAGGTGGAGCGCGAGATCAGCGAGGCCGAGAACAGCACCATCAGCAGCGCCGGCTCGGCGAGGAAGCCGATCAGCATCTCGCGCCGCGCGCCCAGCGAGCCGAAGGAGGTGCCGATGTCCATCGCCGCCAGCGAAATGAAGACGCGCGCCAGCGCGAACAGCCCCACCAGCGCGATCGCATCGGCCGCCGGGGCCAGCGGCAGGTCGGTGGAGACGGTCGGCACGATGGAACTCGCCAGCGCCATGCAGCCGAACACGATGTAGGGCACGCCGCGGAACAGCGGCGAGGCATGCTCTGCGACCACCGAGTCCTTGTGGAACAGCTTGTGCAGCAGCTTGTAGGGTTGCAGCAGGCCCGGCGCGGACTTGTTCTGCAGCCGCGCGCGCCACTGGTTCACCCAGCCGGAAAGCAGCGGCGCCAGCGCGAGCGCCACCACGATCTCCAGGGCCTGGGCCAGCGCGGCGGAAAAATTCATCGCCGCACCACCAGCAGCAGCATCAGGATCAGCGTGATGAAGCTGTAGAGAAGGTACACCGCGATGCGCCCCTGCTGCAGCAGCCCCACGATGCGCGCCAGCCGCGTCGCCACGGCCACCAGCGGCAGGTAGATCCAGCGCCAGAAATGGTCCTCCACCACCACCCGGTAGCGCGGTTGCGTGTCGAACGGCGTCGGCAGCTCGCGCTGCATGACGAAGAAGGATTCGAAGATCTGCCGGATCGGCTGGCCGAAGCCTTCCGCCGTGTCCTGCATGCGCGCGGTCTGCCAGGGATGGCCGCAGTCCCAGGCCGGTGCGCGCCGGATGCGCCCGTGGTAGAGGCCGCGCACCAGCAGGAAGGCCAGCGCGAAGCTGGCGGCCACCCCGAGCAGGAAGATCACCGGCCCGTAGCTGGCGCGCTCCACGCTGGTGGGCGCCAGCAGCCAGCCGCTGCCCGCCGCGAGCTGCGGCCCGAGCCCCGCCCCTACGAGCTGCTGCGTGACCGCGTCGATGAACTGGATGAACTGCACCGGCAGCAGCCCCAGCACCACGCAGCCGATCGCCAGCCACAGCATGCCCGCCTGCTCCCACGCGCCGGCGTCGTGCGCCTGCGCCAGCTTCTCCTCGCGCGGCTGGCCGAGGAAGATCACGCCGAAGAACTTGACCATGGTGTAGCCGGCCAGCGCCGCCACCAGGGCGATCAGCGCCGCCACCACCGGGATCAGCATGTTCAGCAGCGCATCGGGCAGCCCCGGCGTGAACAGGAAGCTTTGCAGCAGCAGCCACTCGGAAACGAAGCCCGCCAGCGGCGGCAGGCCGGCGCTGGCCAGCGTGCCGACCAGGGTGACCCAGGCCACGAAAGGCATGTAGCGGATCAGGCCGCCCAGCTTGCCGAGGCTGCGTTCGGCGGTGGCGTGCAGCACGCAGCCGGTGCTGAGGAACAGCAGGCTCTTGAAGAGGGCGTGGCTGGCCACGTGGTACAGGCTGGCCGTGAGCGCCAGCGCCGCCAGCACCTTCATCTGGTAGGCCGCGAAGATGAGGGCGAGGCCCATGCCGGCGAACACCAGGCCGACGTTCTCGATCGAGGAATAGGCCAGCAGCCGCTTCATGTCCACCTGCACGGCGGCGAAGACCACGCCGTACAAGGCCGTGCCCAGCCCCAGCGCCAGCAGCAGCCCGCCCCACCACCACAGCTGCGTGTCCAGCAGGTCGAAGGACACGCGCAGCACGCCGTAGATCGCCGTCTTGAGCATCACCGCGCTCATGAGCGCGGAGACGGGCGAGGGTGCGGCGGGGTGCGCCTCCGGCAGCCACACGTGCAGCGGCACCAGGCCCGCCTTGGCGCCGAACCCGAGCAGCGCCAGCAGGAAGGCGATCGAGGCCCAGAAGGGCGTGAGCTGCTGCGCGCGCATGTTGGCGAAGGTGTAGTCGCCGGTGTTGGCCTGCAGCACGCCGAAGCAGAGCAGGATCGCCACCGCGCCGATGTGCGCCATCACGAGATAGAGATAGCCGGCCCGGCGCACCTCCGGCACCCGGTGGTTGGCGGTGACGAGGAAATAGGAGGACAGCGCCATGGTCTCCCACATCACCATGAACGCGTAGGCGTCGTCGGCCAGCACCACCAGCGTCATGCTGGCCAGGAACAGGTGGTACTCCAGGCACAGCAGGCCCGGCGGCGTGCCTTCGGCGCGCCGGAAGTAGCCGGCCGCGAACACCGACACCCCCGCCGACACGCCGCCGATCACCATCAGGAAGAAGGCCGAGAGGCCGTCGAGGCGCAGGTGGAAGGGCAGCGTGGGCAGGCCCACCGGCAGCACGCGCGCCTGCGCCGGCGCGAACACCGCAGGCAGGGCGAGCGCCAGCAGCGCGAGGCCCAGGGCGCCGCCGAGGGGGAACAGGACGTGGGCCACGAAGTGGAAGCGGCGCAGCGCGACGACCCCGACCAGCCCGATCAGGAGCCAGCCCGCCACCAGCAGCAGCATCCAGTCCAGCCGCGGCACGGTCGCGGCTCCGAGGCCCCATGACATTGGCTCGAATTTTTTCACCCGCGAGCGCGCAGCGCGAGCGCTTTGTGGGCTGCGGGCAACGCGCCAGATCAACGAAGCGCGGGCTGCCGCACGCGGCGCAGGGGCAAAGTAAGTCCCTGCCTACGTGTAAGGCCTTGGGCGTAAAATCGCGCCATGGCCACCCCGCCGCTCCTGCCGCTGTCCCGGCGCAGGCGCTTCATCACCCGGCTGCATCACTGCGGCCCTCCGGCAGCGAACGGAATCAGCACGCATCCGTTCGACTTCCGGAGTTCTTCTTGATTTCCTTCGCTTTCCGTCCCCGCCTGCTGGACGCGCTGCGCGGCTATGACCGCGCCCGTTTCAGCCGCGACCTCGGCGCCGGCCTCACCGTGGCCATCGTCGCCCTCCCCCTGGCCATGGCCTTCGCCATCGCCTCCGGCCTCAAGCCCGAAGCCGGCTTGTGGACGGCCATCATCGCCGGCCTGCTGATCTCGCTGTTCGGCGGCTCCAGCGTGCAGATCGGCGGCCCGGCGGGCGCCTTCATCGTCATCGTCTACGGCATCCTGGAGCGCTACGGCCTCGCCAACCTCCTGATCGCCACCGCCTGCGCCGGCGTGCTGCTGTTCGCCATGGGGCTGCTGCGGCTCGGGCGGCTGGTGCGCTACGTGCCCGTGAGCATCGTCATCGGCTTCACCAACGGCATCGCGGTGCTGATCGCCGCCTCGCAGCTGAAGGACTGGCTGGGCCTCTCCATCGCCAAGATGCCGGCGGACTTCTTCGCCCAGCTGCGCACCATCGGCTCCCATCTCGACACCTTCAACCCCTTCGCCTTCGCGCTCGGCACCGCCTGCTTCGTCGGCCTGTTCCTGTGGCCGCGGCTGTGGCACGCCGAGTCGCCGGTCAAGAAGCTCGCCCAGCACATCCCGGGCATGGAGGAGGCGAGCCAGGTCGGCGCCCGCATCCCGGGGCCGATCGTGGCGCTGGCCACGCTCACCGCGCTGGCCTGGTACTTCCGCTTCCCGGTGGAGACCATCGGCACCAAGTTCGGCAGCATCCCGCAGGGGCTGCCGGCCTTCCAGCTGCCGGACTTCAGCTGGGAGACGGTGAAGCTGCTGGTGACGCCCACGCTCACCATCGCGCTGCTGGGCGCCATCGAATCGCTGCTGTGCGCGCGGGTGGCCGACCAGGTCTCCAGCATGCCGCGGCACGACCCGAACCAGGAGCTGATGGCGCAGGGCCTCGCCAACTTCGTGGTGCCCTTCTTCGGCGGCATGCCCGCCACCGGCACCATCGCCCGCACCGTCACCAACATCCGCGCCGGCGCCACCTCGCCGGTCGCCGGCATCGTGCACGCGGTGACGCTGGCCGTGATCGTGCTGGTGGCGGCACCGCTGGCCCTGCTGGTGCCGCTGGCGGTGCTGGCCGGCATCCTGGGCTTCGTGGCCTGGAACATGGGCGAGTGGCGCGAGTTCGCGCACCTGAAGAAGTACAGCCTGCACTACCGGCTGCTGATGACGGGCACCTTCGCGCTGACGGTGGTCTTCGACCTCACGGTGGCCGTGCAGGTGGGGCTGGTCACCGCCTGCGTGCTGTTCATCCGCACCATGAGCTCGCTGTTCAGCGTGGAGATGGTCCCCACCGAGGACGGCACGCTGCGCTACGACCTGTACGGCTCGCTGTTCTTCGGCGCCACCGCCAAGATCGACCCGATCGTGCAGGCGGTGGAAAGCCTGCCGCCGGGATCGAACGTGGTGCTGGACGCGCTGCACCTGGTGCACCTGGACACCTCCGGCCTGGACGCGCTGCGCCAGCTGCACAAGGTGATCCTGCTGCGCCAGGGCTCGCTGGCCGTCGTCAACCTGCACGAACAGCCCAAGGAGGTGATCGAGCGGGCCGGCTTCCTGACCGAGCTGGAACAACACGTCGCCTCGGAGGAAGTGGCAGCCTGAGCGGCGTCAAAGGGCCCGGGGCGACCCCCCGGGTAAAATCGGTCCATGGCCAGCCTTCTCCTCCGCATCTTCCGCCGTCCGGACTACCGCTCCGACGTGACCCAGTTCATCGAGCAGATGAAGGCCGACAAGCCCGACCTGGAGGCGCAGCAGCGGGCCGGCCGGGCGATCTGGTGGGACAAGCACCTCGACCGCGAGCTGCTGGACGAGTGGAAGCAGGCCCGGGTGCCGGCCAAGCCCTACGCCTACGGCGACGACCCGCGCGGGCGCCGCTGACGCGCCCCTCGATGGACAGCAGCGACACGAGCCTGCCGGAGCTGCCGGCCCAGCCGGCCGTCGCCGATGCCACCGGTTTGCCCGAAGTGGTGGACCAGGTCGCGCTCGCGCGCCTCTATGGCGAGCCGCTGTTCGCCCTGCCGCAGGACCTGTACATCCCGCCCGATGCGCTGGAGGTCTTCCTCGAGGCCTTCGAGGGCCCGCTGGACCTGCTGCTGTACCTGATCCGCAAGCAGAACTTCAACATCCTCGACATCCCGATGGCGGCGGTGACCCGCCAGTACCTGCAGTACGTCGACGAGATCCGCGAGCGCAACCTGGAGCTCGCCGCCGAATACCTGCTGATGGCGGCCATGCTGATCGAGATCAAGTCGCGCATGCTGCTGCCGCCGCGCAAGACCGCCGAAGGCGAGGAAGCGGAGGACCCGCGGGCCGAACTGGTGCGCCGCCTGCTCGAATACGAGCAGATGAAGGCCGCCGCCTTCCGCCTCAACGAGATGCCGCAGGTGGGCCGCGACGTGCTGCGCGCCCAGGTCTACATCGAGCAGTCGCTGCAGCCGCGCTTCCCCGACGTGCACATCGCGGACCTGCAGGAGGCCTGGCGCGACATCCTGCGCCGCGCCAGGCTGGTGCAGCACCACAAGATCACGCGCGAGGAGCTGTCGGTGCGCGAGCACATGAGCCTCGTGCTCAAGAAGCTGCAGGGGCGCAGGTTCATCGAATTCGAGCAGCTGTTCGATCCCGCCAAGGGCGTGCCGGTGCTGATCGTGACCTTCATCGCGACCCTGGAGCTCGCCAAGGAAACCCTCATCGAGGTGACGCAGGCCGAGGCCTACGCCCCCATCTACGTCCGGCTCGCCTACCAGCCGGCCTGACCCCCAAGAACAACATCCCACGGGACCCGTCGTGAGCCAAGCCATTCCTCGCGATTTCGACATCCTCATCGTCGGCAGCGGCCTCGCCGGCCTGTCCGCCGCACTGCACCTCGCGCCCACCAACCGGGTGGCGATCCTCACCAAGCGCGCCCTGACCGACGGCTCCAGCGGCTGGGCCCAGGGCGGCATCGCGGCCGTGATGGACCGCAACGACAGCTTCGACAGCCACGTGGACGACACGCTGGTCGCCGGCGCCGGCCTGTCCGACCCCGCGGCCACCCGCTTCGTGGTGGAGCACGCGCCGCAGAGCGTGGAGTGGCTGCGCACGCTGGGCGTGCCCTTCTCCGAGGAGGACGGCCACCTGCACCTCACGCGCGAGGGCGGCCACAGCGCCCGCCGCATCGTGCACGTGACCGACGCCACCGGGGCGGCGGTGCAGCAGACGCTGATCGAGCGCGTGAAGCGCACGCCCAACATCACGCTGCTGGAACACCACATGCTGGTGGACCTGATCTACGCCGCCAAGCTGGGGCAGCAGCCGAACCGCTGCCTGGGGCTCTACGCGCTGGACGAGCGCACCGACGAAGTGGTGACCTTCCGCGCGCCGCACACCATCCTGGCCACCGGCGGCGCGGGCAAGGTCTACCTGTACACGACCAACCCCGACACGGCCACCGGCGACGGCATCGCGGCCGCGTGGCGCGCCGGCTGCCGGGTGACGAACATGGAGTTCATCCAGTTCCACCCGACCTGCCTGTACCACCCGCACGTCAAGAACTTCCTGATCTCGGAAGCGGTGCGCGGCGAAGGCGGCCGGCTGATGCTGCCGGACGGCACGCGCTTCATGCCCAACCACGATGCGCGGCTGGAGCTGGCGCCGCGCGACGTGGTCGCCCGCGCGATCGACTTCGAGATGAAGAAGCACGGCCTCGACTGCGTGCTGCTGGACATCTCGCACCAGCCGCCGGAGTTCGTGAAGGAGCACTTCCCGAACATCTACGCCCGCTGCCTGGACCTGGGCATCGACATCACGCGCGAACCGATTCCGGTCGTGCCGGCGGCGCACTACACCTGCGGCGGCGTGCACACGGATCTCTCCGGCCGCACCGACCTGCCGGGCCTGCATGCGATCGGCGAGACCGCCTACACCGGCCTGCATGGCGCCAACCGCCTGGCCAGCAACTCGCTGGTGGAGTGCATGGTGTTCGCCCGCTCCGCCGCCGACGACATCCTGGCCACGCCCCTGCCCGCGGTGCCGCCGGTGCCGCAGTGGGACGACAGCCGCGTGACCGACGCCGACGAGGCGGTGGTGATCTCGCACAACTGGGACGAGCTGCGCCGCTTCATGTGGGACTACGTGGGCATCGTGCGCACCAACAAGCGGCTCGACCGGGCGGCGCACCGCATCGAGCTGCTGCAGGGCGAGATCCAGGAGTTCTACAGCGCCTTCCACGTCACGCGCGACCTGCTGGAGCTGCGCAACCTGGTGACGGTGGCCGACCTGATCGTGCGCTCCGCCCGCTCGCGCCACGAAAGCCGCGGCCTGCACTTCAGCCGCGACTACCCGCAAATGGCGCCGGAGGCGGTTCCCACGACCCTGACGCCCGGCTACGAGCGGCCGCTGGCCTGAGTCGCTGGCGCCCGCCGGGCGCACTTGCTATAAGGGGGGCACCATGCGGTCGCGCCGCCTGCCTGCCTTCGCCCTCGCCTGCGCCCTCGCGTCCGGCGCGGCGGCGGTGCAGGCGATGGACTTCCACCTCGTCGAAGGCGTGCTGGTGATGTCCGGCCCGGTCACCGGCAACGAGCTGGTGCAGCTGCGCAACCACCTCGCCGAGGGTCCGGTGAAGCTGGTGCTGCTGCACGAGAGCCCCGGCGGCGACCTCTGGAACGGCTACCAGGTGGGCCACCGGATCCGCGCCGAGGGCTTGCCGACGGCGGTCTCCGGCAAGTGCGAATCGGCCTGCGGCCTGATCTTCCTGGGCGGCGCCGAGCGCTTCTTCTCCGACGGCCGGCCGATCGAGGTGACCATGGTGGGCCTGCACGGCGCCCACACGACCGACGCGCATCCCCGGCCGCTCACGCAGCTGGCCCCGCGCATGGCCTGGGTGATCCGCAGCCTCACCGACGGCAAGTACCCGCCCGGGCTGCTGCAGCGCACGGTCTACCCGCGCCATGCGGAGGACATCGTCTACGCCTTCCACCCCAGCCGCTTTCGCCAGGACGGCACGCCGCGCGGCGTGATCGAGTGCCTGAAGCAGCCGGACGTGAGCTTCCAGTGCGCCATGGTCGATGGCCTGGACGCCCTGGCCATCGGCGTGATCACGCAGCCGGAGGTGCTGGTGCTGCCGGAGGAGGTGAAGCAGTTGCTCGAAACCCTGCCAGCGGGGAACTGACCCTCGCGGGCTGGCGCCGGCTGTCTCATCGGCTGGCCGGCTGTCTCGTAGGCTGGTGCTGGAGCGCCAGCGAAAGCCCAGCGCTTTCGCTGCGCCCGCCTACGCCGCCCCGATGTTCGGCACCAGCGCGCCCGCCGGTTGCCCCGACTTCAGCGCCGCCGTGAACGCCAGCATCCGGTCGATCGGCACGCGGGCGCGTTCGATGATCGCGGAGTCCACGGTCACCTCGTTCGCGCCCGTCTCCAGCACGTGCGCAAGGCCCACCAGCCCGTTCATCGCCATCCAGGGGCAATGCGCGCAGCTCTTGCAGGTGGCGCTGTTGCCGGCCGTGGGCGCTTCGATGAACACCTTGTCCGGATTCAGCGTGCGCAGCTTGTGCATCATGCCGTTGTCGGTGGCCACGATGAACTCGCGCGCATCCATCTCGCGCGCCGCCTTCAGGATCGCCGAAGTGGAGCCCACCGCATCGGCCAGCGCCACCACGTCCGCCGGCGACTCGGGGTGCACCAGCACCTTCGCGTTCGGATACTGCTTCTTCAGGTCCTCCAGCTCGAAGGCCTTGAACTCGTCGTGCACGATGCACGAGCCGTTCCAGAACACCATGTCGGCGCCCGTCTCGCGCTGGATGTAGCTGCCCAGGTGCTTGTCGGGCGCCCACAGGATCTTGTGGCCCTTCTCCTTGAGCGCCCGCACGATGTCCAGGGCGCAGCTGGAGGTGACCAGCCAGTCCGAGCGCGCCTTCACCGCCGCACTGGTGTTGGCGTAGACCACCACCGTGCGGTCCGGGTGCTGCTGGCAGAAGGCGTCGAATTCCTCGTCGGGGCAGCCCAGGTCCAGCGAGCAGGTCGCATCCAGGTCCGGCATCAGCACGCGCTTTTCCGGCGACAGGATCTTGGCCGTCTCGCCCATGAACTTCACGCCCGAGACCACCAGGGTCTGGGCCGGATGGTCGCGGCCGAAGCGCGCCATCTCCAGCGAGTCGCTGACGATGCCGCCGGTCTCCTCCGCCAGGTCCTGCAGGTCCGGGTGCACGTAGTAGTGCGACACCATCACCGCATTGCGTTCCTTCAGCAGGCGCCGGACCTTGTCCTTCAGCGCGGCGCGCTCGGCCGGCGCGGGCTCCTGCGGCACGCGGGCCCAGGCGTGCTTGGTGTCGCAGGCATTGCCAGGGAGGGGATGCTCGTACTCGACGTCCTTGATCGGGATCACGGCGCTCATGGCATTTCCTTCAGGCGCATGGAGAAGTCCGTGGCCTTCACGTCTTTCGTCAGCGTTCCGATGGAGATGCGGTCGACCCCGGTTTCCGCCAGCGGGCGCAGGGTCTCCAGCGTCACGCCGCCGGAGATCTCCAGGATGGCCCGGCCGGCGTTGAGGCGCACCGCCTCGCGCAGCGTGGGCAGGTCCATGTTGTCCAGCAACACCATCTTGGCCCCGGCATCCAGCGCCTCCTGCAGCTGGGCCAGCGTCTCCACCTCGATCTCGATGAAGCTCGCCTGCGCGGCCAGCCGCTGCGCCGCCTGCAGCACGGGCACGATGCCGCCGGCCGCCGCGATGTGGTTCTCCTTGATCAGCACGGCGTCATGAAGGCCGATGCGGTGGTTCAGGCCGCCGCCGGTCGTCACCGCGTACTTCTGCGCCAGCCGCAGCCCCGGCAGGGTCTTGCGGGTGTCCACGATGCGGGCCCGGGTGCCCCGCACCGCCTCCACGTAGCTCGCCGTCTTGGTCGCCACCGCGCTCAGCAGCTGCAGGAAGTTCAGGGCCGTGCGCTCTGCGGTCAGCAGGCCGCGGGCCGAACCCTCGATGTGCAGGACCACCTGGTCGGCCTCGCAGCGCTGGCCCTCGCCGACCAGCCACTCCAGCTTGGCGCCGGGGTCCACCTGGCGCAGCGCCGCCTCGGCCCAGGGGGCGCCGCAGATCACCGCGCTCTCGCGCGCCAGCACGCGGGCCTGCGCGCGCCGGCCCTCGGGCACCAGGGCCGCCGTGAGGTCGCCCGCGCCCACGTCCTCGGCCAGCGCCCGGGCGGCATCCGCACGGGCCAGTTCCGCGACCGCGGAGGAAGAAAAATCGAACACGCCACTCATGGGGCGAGCATAACCGCCGCCGCATGCCCCCGTTGCCAGCCGCGGCGCTGCGCCGCTAGAGTGCGGCGGATGAACCTCGCCGAGATCCAGCAACTGCTCGAACCGCTTTTCCCCGGCCTCATGGGCGTGCAGCTCACCGAGGCGACGCCGGAGCGCGTGGTCGCCACCCTGCGCGTGCGGCCGGAGCTGTGCACGGCCGGCGGCATCCTGCACGGGGGCGCCCACATGGCCTTCGCCGACACGCTGGGCGCCGTCGGCACGGTGCTGAACCTGCCGCACGGCAAGCGCACCACCACCACCGACTCCAGCACCAAGTTCATCGGCGGGGCCGCGGTCGACACCACCGTCACCGGCGAATGCGTGGCTCTGCACCGCGGCCGCACGACCATGGTGTGGCAGACCAGCATCCGCAACGCGCAGGGCAGGCTCTGCTCGGTGGTGACGCAGACCCAGCTCGTGCTGGACTAGAGGCCTCCCACAGTCGGAGGCGGGCGGCGCTGACGGCGCCTGACGCATCCGGCCCGACAATGGCTGCATGAACTCGACCTATGCCCCGAACGAGCCGGCCCGCGCCGAGGTGGATGCGTATGCCGGAGCGACGGTGCTGGATTTCGGCACCAACTGGTGCGGCTGGTGCCGCAATGCCCAGCCGCTGATCGCCGAGGCGCTCGGCACGCAGCCGCAGCTGCGCCACCTGAAGGTGGAAGACGGCCCGGGCCGCCCCCTCGGGCGCAGCTACCGGGTGAAGCTGTGGCCGACGCTGATCTTCCTGAAGGATGGCCAGGAAGTCGCCCGCGTCGTGCGGCCCTCCAGGCTGGAGGAGCTGCGCGAAGCGCTGGCGAAGATCACGGATCCGGTGCAGGCGTGAGCGGGCCCGCGCGGGCCCGGCCCAGCCTGTGACCGCTCAATTGGCGGCGAAGCAGTAGAGCCGCCCGTCGCCGCCGGTCGCCTTCAAGGCTTCCAGGCTGCAGCCGCGGCTCGGATGCGAGGAATTCCAGGACTTCGACGGCGCGTCGTCGCGCAGGCCCATGCGGTCGTGGTGGCCGACGATGGCCGAGCCGTCGCCGCTCTTGGTCCAGTTGCCGCAGGTCGTGTCCTCGGTGCCGGTGGCGGCGCGCCCTTCGGGCGTGGAGCCGGTCAGGATGTCGTGCATGTTGGTGGCGTCGCCGCGGCCCATCACCATCTCGCCTTTTTCGTCCAATGCGGTCTGCTTGGTGAGCTTGTTGGTCCCGTGCAGTTCGTCCACGTTGGCGGCGATCGTCTGGCCCTTGGCATTCACCCACGGCCCGCGTCCGATGCGGTCGCGCGCATTGACGCCTCCGGCCCCCGTGGTGCTCAGGTAGGCTCGCCAGGTCTTGCCGCCGGCGCCGGCAGCCGAAGCCAGCGTCGTGCAGTACTGGTCCGCGCCGGCCAGGCCGCCGAAGTCGGCGCCCTTGCCGGGGTTGGCGCTGGTGACGAAGAAGCTCATGTTGGCGCCCTGCGCGAAGGCGGGCGCCATGGTGCCGAGGAAGGCCGCGCCGGCGAGAGCGGCGGCGGCGGAGGCGACGGTCAGGACGAGGGGAAGGCGGCGCATGCGAAGACTCCGGTTCGTTGTGGGGACCCGCAGGCTAATTCGGCCCCCCAGCGCGCCGGCTCCGGGAAGCTCCCTAGGTAACGGACGGAATAAAGGCGTTGCCCGCTAGATCCGCTCGTCCGCCGGATCGCGCCCCATCAGCGCGGCCACGGCTTCGGCCGGCGAGACGCGGCCATCGAGCAGGTCCACCACCGCCGCGGCGATCGGCATCTCCACGCCCAGACGGCCGGCACGCTCGACCACCGTGCGCGCGCTGTAGACGCCTTCGGCCACGTGGCCGAGCGAATCCACCGCCTGCTGCAGCGTGCGGCCCTGCGCCAGCATTAGGCCCACGCGCCGGTTGCGACTCAGATCGCCCGTGGCGGTAAGCACCAGGTCGCCGAGGCCGGACAGGCCCATGAAGGTGTCGGGCCGGGCTCCCAGTGCGAGCCCCAGGCGCGTCATCTCCGCCAGGCCGCGCGTGATCAGCGCCGCCCGCGCGTTGAGGCCCAGCGCCAGGCCATCGCACAGGCCGGTGGCGATCGCAAGCACGTTCTTCACCGCGCCGCCGACCTCCACGCCCGCCAGGTCGTCGTTGGCGTAGACGCGCATGCTGGGGCCGTGGAAGGCCGCCACCAGCGCTTCGCGCACCGAAGCCGCATCGCTCGCGGCCACCAGCGCGGTGGGCTGGCCGGCGGCGACTTCCTGCGCGAAGCTGGGGCCGCTGAGCGCACCGGCGGCGAGCTGCGGCGCGACTTCGGCCCGCACTTCGTGACCGAGCAGGCCGTAGGGGCGCGACACGGGCGCCTCGAAGCCCTTGCAAAGCCAGGCGACCGGGCAGGGGCTCCCGGCCAGTTCCACCAGCATCTGGCGCAGCGCCGCCATCGGCGTGGCGATGATCGCCAGCTCGTGGCGCGCGGCGAGCGCGCGCGGAGCACCGTCGGCGCGCGAGGCCACGCGCACGCCCGCACTCAGGCGGTGGCCGGCAAGGTAGTGGGCGTTCTCGCCCTGGCGGACGATCGCGGCGGCCTGCGCCGGATCGCGCGCCCAGAGCGTCACCCGGTGGCGCCGGCCGGCGTTGATGGCCAGCGCCGTGCCCCAGGCGCCGGCCCCGAGCACCAGGATGTCCATGGGCCGGGGGACGGTCAACCGGTTCAGGCGGAGGTGATGATCGGGGAGGACTGGCCGCCCTGCGCCTGCTGCGCCTGCTGCTGCTCGTACATCGCCTGGAAGTTGATCTCCGCCAGGTGCACCGGCGGGAAGCCGGCGCGGGTGATGATGTCCGACACGTTGGCACGCAGGTAGGGATAGATGATCTGCGGGCAGGCGCTGCCCATGATCGCCTGCATCTGCTCCGCCGGCACGTTGCGGATCTCGAAGATGCCGGCCTGCTTCACTTCCACCAGGAACACCGTGCGGTCCTTCAGCTTGGTGGTGACGGTGGCGGCCACGGCCACTTCGTACACGCCGTCGGCGGCCTGCTGCGCCTCGACCCCGAGCTGGATGTCCACGCTGGGCTGCTCCTGCTCCAGCAGGATGGCCGGGCTGTTGGGCTGCTCCAGCGAAGCTTCCTTCATGTACACACGCTGGATCTGGAACACGGGTTCGTTGTTGTCGGCCATCTCTCTGCCTCGGTTGCGGAATGAAAAAGCCCGCCGGGAGACGCTCCCGGCGGGCGCAGTTTGCGTCAGCGGGCCATTATCTCAGGCCCGCAGGCAGGCGAAAGCCGCTCAGGCCGCCGCGCCCTTGAGCAGGGGCAGCAGGCCGCCGCGCCCGTCGAGCGCGACCAGGTCGTCGCAGCCGCCCACGTGGGTGTCGCCGATGAAGATCTGCGGCACGGTGCGCCGCCCGGTGATCTCCATCATCTTCGCGCGTTCCTCCGGCTGCATGTCGATGCGGATTTCCTCGATCTGCTCGACGCCCCTGGACTTCAGGATCTGCTTGGCGCGGATGCAATAAGGGCAAACGGCCGTGGTGTACATCTTGACTGGCTGCATTCTCGTCAAATGGGGTTGGTTCAGGCTTTTTCCAGCGGGAGATTAGCGTCCCGCCAGGCTTTCAGCCCGCCACCCAGCACGACAGCCTTGTCGTAGCCCAGGCTTTTCGCCACCCCCAGTGCACGCTTGGCGCGAGCTCCGCTGGCACACACCAGGATCAGGGGCACCGTCTTGTTCTTCGCCACCTCCGGCAGGCGCGTCTGCAGCTCGTTCACGGGCACGTTGCGGGCGCCGCGGATGTGGCCGCCGGCGAATTCCTCGGCCTCGCTCACGTCGACGACGATCGCCTTTTCCCGGTTGATCAGCTGCACCGCCCCGTCCGGCGAGAGGCCCCCGGCCGAGCCGGCGGCGATGCCGGGCCACAGCAGCAGGGTGCCGGAGACGACGGCGATCAGCACCAGCGCCCAGTTGTGGACCAGAAACGGCAGGACATTCATACAGCTCTTTCCTTTCTTCGCGCCGGTCGGATCCCGGCCAACCCGCGATTCTAGAATGACGGGTTTCCCCTGACTTCCACCCACCTTCACCCGTCACCCATGTACAAGCTCGTCCTGATCCGCCACGGCGAATCCACCTGGAACCTGGAAAACCGTTTCACCGGCTGGACCGACGTCGACCTCACGCCGCTGGGCCTGGAGCAGGCCGTGCAGTCCGGCCGCCTGTTGAAGCAGGAGGGCTACGACTTCGACCTGTGCTACACGAGCGTGCTGAAGCGCGCCACCCGCACGCTGTGGCACGTGCTGGACGAGATGGACCGCACCTGGCTGCCGGTGGTGCATTCCTGGCGCCTCAACGAGCGCCACTACGGCGCCCTGCAGGGCCTGAACAAGGCGGAGACGGCGAAGAAGTTCGGCGACGAGCAGGTGCTGGTCTGGCGCCGCAGCTACGACACCCCGCCGCCGGCGCTGACCGAGGACGATCCGCGCTGGGAGCGCTCCGACCGCCGGTACGAGAAGGTGAAGGACGCCGAATTCCCCCGCACCGAGTGCCTCAAGGACACGGTGGCGCGGGTGCTGCCGTTCTGGAACGAGTCGATGGCGCCGGCGATCAAGGCGGGCAAGCGGGTGCTGGTGGCCGCCCACGGCAACTCGATGCGCGCCCTGGTCAAGTACCTGGACGACATTTCCGACGAGGAGATCGTGGGCCTGAACATTCCCAACGGCATTCCCCTGGTTTACGAGCTGGACACGCACCTGAAACCCATCCGCCACTACTATCTGGGCGACGCCGAGGCGGCGGCCAAGGCTGCCGCGGCCGTGGCCGCCCAGGGCCGCGCCGCCTGAGCCACCCTGCCCCAGCCGCGAACGGGTCCGACACCCCGTGTAGGACGGTTCCTGCGGCAATCCGCGTTTATTTCACACGGCACGGAGAGCCCCCGGGAACCCCTGATACGGGGTGCGCATCAGAGAGGTTTCTCAGGTGTATATTGAAGTCGAGAGGACTAAAGACCGACCCATGAGCCACAAACTCAAGATCGCCGGCTGGATCACCGTAGGCGCCCTCGCCGGAGCGCTCACCACGGTCTCGCTGCAGACCGTCGCCCGTGGCTCGCT
The DNA here is from genome assembly GCF_035706265.1 of Ramlibacter sp. Classification (GTDB taxonomy): domain Bacteria; phylum Pseudomonadota; class Gammaproteobacteria; order Burkholderiales; family Burkholderiaceae_C; genus Ramlibacter. The sequence goes on from NZ_DASSVG010000344.1 coordinate 18,396, forward strand.
CGCGCCGCTGCCGCTGGAAGAATTGCAACAGCTGGCCGCCGTGTTCAGCATGATCAAGACCGACTATGTCGAGCCGGTCGACGAGAAGAAGCTGATCACGGACGCCATCTCCGGCATGGTCTCCAGCCTCGACCCGCATTCGCAGTACTTCGACAAGAAGTCCTTCAAGGAATTCCGGGAAGGCACGTCCGGCCGCTTCGTCGGCGTGGGCATCGAGATCTCGCAGGAGGACGGCCTGGTCAAGGTGGTGTCCCCGATCGAAGGCTCGCCCGCCTTCCGTGCCGGCCTCAAGACCGGCGACCTGATCACCAAGATCGACGACACGGCCGTCAAGGGCCTGTCGCTGGCCGAGGCCGTCAAGCGCATGCGCGGCGAGCCGAACACCAAGGTCATGCTGACGATCTACCGCAAGGACGAGAACCGCACCTTCCCGGTGACGATCACCCGCGAGGAGATCAAGACCCAGTCGGTCAAGGGCAAGATCGTCGAGCCCGGTTACGGCTGGATCCGGCTGTCGCAGTTCCAGGAGCGCACCGTCGAAGACTTCGTGCGCAAGGTCGACGAGCTCTACAAGCAGGAGCCCAACCTCAAGGGCATGGTGCTCGACCTGCGCAACGACCCGGGCGGCCTGCTCGATGCGGCGGTCGCGATCTCGGCGGCCTTCCTGCCCGAGAACGTGACGGTGGTGTCCACCAACGGCCAGCTGCCGGAAAGCAAGTTCGTCTACAAGGCCGCGCCGGAGTTCTACCAGCGCCGCGCGGGGGCCGACCCGCTGCGCCGCATCCCCGCGCAGCTGAAGTCGGTGCCGCTGGTGGTGCTGGTCAACGAAGGCTCCGCCTCCGCTTCCGAGATCGTGGCCGGCGCCCTGCAGGACCACCATCGCGGCACCATCCTGGGCAGCCAGACCTTCGGCAAGGGCTCCGTGCAGACGGTGCGTCCGCTCGGCCCGGATACCGGCCTGAAGCTGACCACGGCGCGCTACTACACGCCGAGCGGCAAGTCGATCCAGGCCAAGGGCATCGTGCCCGACGTGATGGTGGACGAGAGCGAAGAGGGCAACATCTTCTCGGTGCTGCGCACCCGTGAAGCCGACCTCGACAAGCACCTGATGTCCGGCCAGGGCGCGGAAGTGAAGGACCCGGCGCGCGAGAAGGCCCGCGAGGAAGCCCGCAAGCGCGCCGAGGAAGAGGCCAAGAAGGGCCCGAACGAGCGCAAGACGCCGCCGGAATTCGGCAGCGACAAGGACTTCCAGCTCGTGCAGGCGCTCAACCAGCTGAAGGGCCGCCCGGTGATCGTCTCCAAGACCCAGGTCGTGGAGAACAAGGAAGAGAAGAAGGAAAACTGAGCGTCGCGAGCGACCGTCATCCCCGCGCAGGCGGGGATCCAGAAAGCGGCCCACGGGCCGCTTTTTCTTTTGCCCGGCACAATCCCGTCATGACCGACGACCAGCTCCTGCGCTACTCGCGCCACATCCTGCTCGACGAACTCGGCGTGGAAGGACAGGAGCGCTTCCTGCAGTCGCACGCCCTGGTCGTCGGCGCCGGCGGCCTTGGCTCGCCGGTAGCGCTGTACCTCGGCACGGCGGGCGTGGGCACGATCACCATCGTCGACCACGACGCCGTGGACCTCACCAACCTGCAGCGCCAGATCGCCCACAACCTCGAACGCGTGGGCCATCCGAAGGCGGAGTCGGTGCGCGAGGCCGTGGCGGCGATCAACCCCGAGGTGCTGGTGCGCCCGCTGGTAATGAAGGCCGATGCGCAGTTGCTCGACGAACTGGTGCCCAGCGCCGACGTGGTGATCGACTGCTGCGACAACTTCGCGACCCGGCAGGCGCTCAACCGCGCCTGCGTCGCGCACCGCAAGCCGCTGGTGTCGGGGGCGGCCATCCGCATGGACGGCCAGGTCAGCGTGTTCGATCCCCGGCGCGAGGACAGCCCGTGCTACGCCTGCGTGTTCCCGCCGGACCAGGAGTTCGAGGAGACGCGCTGCGCCACCATGGGCGTGTTCGCGCCGCTGGTGGGCATCATCGGCGCGATGGAGGCTTCCGAAGCCCTGCGCCTGCTGGCAGGTGTGGGGACATCGCTCGCGGGCCGCCTGCAGATGCTGGACGGCCGCAGCATGGAATGGACGGAGATGCGTTTGCGGCGCGACCCGGGCTGCGCCGTATGCGGCGCAGGCGTCAAGGCCTAGCGCTTATTCGTCGAGGCCCAACAGGGCCACGACCGTCGCCGTCGAGGATCCCGTCTGCGAGGCCATCTGCACTTCCGCGTTGCCGGGCTCCCCGAGGGCGACGACGGCTGCGGCGAGCAGCGTGCCGAAGAAGACGATGGCGGATTGGACGAACAGCTTCATTGGAATCACCTCGGGGGGGACGACAGCGATGTCCCCGTGACACGCAGTGTTCCACGCGGCGGACAACGCGTCAGTCGGCCTGCGGCCGTGCAACGCGTCATCCCCTGCCTACAGCCGGCCCGGCCGCGACTCAGTCGATCAGCTTGTTCTTCAGCGCGTAGTAGGTCAGGTCGCTGTTGGAGGAGAGGTTCATCTTCTCCATCAGGCGCGTGCGGTACGTGCTGACCGTCTTCACGGAAAGCGACAGCGCCTTCGCGATGTCGCCGGCCGTCTCGCCCTTGGCGAGCTTGAGGAACACCTGGAACTCGCGCTCCGAGAGCTGCTCGTGCGGCGCGCCGCCTTCCTTGCGATTGAGCTGCTGCGCGAGCAGTTCGGCCACGGCCGGCGAGATGTAGCGGCGGCCGAGCGCGATGGTGCGGATCGCGTTGACGATCTCCATCGGCTCGCATTCCTTGTTCAGGTAGCCGCTCGCGCCCTGCCGGATCAGGTTCATCGCGTAGTGCTCTTCGGGATAACCGGAGAGGATCAGGATGCCGACGTCGGGTGCTTTCGCGCGGATCATGCCCAGCGCATCGATGCCGCTCTGCCCCGGCATGGACAGGTCCATCACGAGGACATCCATCTCGGTGGTGCGCACGAGGTCGATGGCTTCACGGCCGCTCGCCGCTTCGCCGACGACGCGCAGGTCCACCTGTTCGGAGAAGAACTGTTTGAGGCCCGACCGCACAATGGCGTGGTCGTCCACAATGCCCACTTTGATCATGCTTCACCTTCCACGTCAAGCGCGTTTCATTGTGCCCCACTTCCGGAAGGAAATGGCCTACCCTTGAGTCATGACGTGCGCGGATTTTATGCACAACGCTGAGTGCTTAGGGTGAAACTGCTGGCATCTTTCAGCTCCCGCCGCGGTGCGATCAGCCTCATCCTCGCCGCGCTCGCGGCGCTGATGCTCATCGGTATCAACGAGACCGGCTACAAGGAATCGTCCGCCGCCCTCGACCGCATCGAGCAATACACCAGGACGCGCAACGCGGTGAACACGCTGCTGCAGCACGTGCTCGATGCCGAGACGGGCTCGCGCGGCTACCTGCTCACGGGCGACCCGCGCTACCTCGAGCCGTACAACGCCGCCGTCGCCCAGATCAGCCAGCACCTCGACCGCCTGCGCAGCACCTATGCGCCCGCTTCGTCCGAGGCGGGCACGATGAACGCGCTGTCGCTGAACGTGCAGCGCAAGCTCGCCGAGATGGACCTGTCGGTGCGCATGCGCAAGCAGGGCAACGAGGAGGCCTGGAAATCCGTGCTGCTCACCGACGTGGGCAAGGAGCACATGGATGCGATCCGCGAGCAGGCCGCACGGCTGATCGAGAGCGCCAGCCAGCGCATGGACGTGGCGCAGGAGCAGGTGGAGCGCAGCCTGCGGCTCGCCCGCGCCGGCATCGCGATCGTCGCCGTGGCGGCGCTGGTGGCGTTCGCGCTGTACCTGCGGCAGACCACCCGCCTGAAGCTCGCCGGCGAACAGCAGCAGTCCGCGCTGCAGCAGGAGCGCGACCTGCTGGAGACGCAGGTGCGCGAGCGCACCGCGTCTCTGGCGCAGCTCGCCACCCACCTGCAGCAGGTGCGCGAGGAAGAGCGCGGCCACCTCGCACGCGAGCTGCACGACGAGCTCGGCGCGCTGCTCACAGCGGCCAAGCTCGATGTGGCGCGGCTGAAGTCGCGGCTCGGTCCGCAGCAGGCGCCCGAGGTCAGCCAGCGGCTGCAGCACCTGACCGAGGCGCTCAACAGCGGGATCGCGCTGAAGCGCCGCATCATCGAGGACCTGCGGCCCTCCTCGCTGGCGAACCTGGGGCTCACCGCGGCGCTGGAGATCCTGGCGCGCGAATTCTCCGAACGCTCCGGCATCGAGGTGGCGAGCAACCTGGAGCCGGTGCAGCTCGACGAGTCGACGCAGCTCACGGTCTACCGCATCGTGCAGGAGTCGCTCACCAACGTGGGCAAGTACGCCGAAGCGCGCCAGGTGCAGATCGGCGTGCGCGAGTACAGCAACCACGTCGAGGTCGAGATCCGCGACGACGGCAAGGGCTTCGACGTGCGCAGCACCCGGCCTTCCACGCACGGGCTGGCGGGCATGCGCCACCGGGTGGAAGCCGCCGGCGGCCGCCTCACGCTGCAGTCGCAGCCCGGCCAGGGCACGCGCGTGCTGGCGAGCCTGCCCAAGGCGACGACGCGGGCGCCCTCGACACTGCCGGAAACAGTGTGAACCTTCGCCCCAATGGGTGTCGGAGCGTTCCTACATTCGTACCTACCGGGCCGATGACAGCCGTTCACGCCGCCCCCTGAACTCGGCGTCGGCGCGTATCCTTAAGCTAGCCGCAGGCACGAATCGCCTGCGTGCCCTGTGCTGAAGGCTTGCTGGGAGTCACCTGTGTTGCATTACGCCGTCGTCTTTCTGGTCATCGCGCTGATCGCGGCGGTGCTGGGTTTCGGCGGCATTGCGGCGGGAGCCGCCAGCATCGCGAAGCTGCTGTTCTTCGTCTTCGTGGTCCTCGCGCTCGTCGCCTTCGTCGCCAGCCGGAAGCGCAAGCCCTAGTCAGGCATCCCCATCAAATCACAAGAGAGGACCACATGAACGATATGCATGCCACGCTGGACAGCACTCGCAAGATGGCGGCCGAGGCCCTGGACCGCGCCAGCGCCTCGATGAAGGACCTGCGCAGCGGCATGTCCGAGCGCGCCTCGGCGGCGCAGCGCTACATGGGCGACTATGCCCGCACCAGCTCGCGCTACGTCACCGAGCATCCGATGAAATCGGCGCTGATCGCCGCGGCGGTCGGCGCCGCGGTGGCGGGCCTGATCATCGCGCTGCGCCACCGCGAAGACCGCGACACCTGGTTCTGACCCGGCGGCGCGTCCCCCATGGTGCATCCGATCTTCTCGGTGCTGATCACCAAGCCTGAACTGGTGATGGAGCACGTCGCGGGCTATGCCTCGCTGATGCGCGAGGAAGCCTCCTCGGTGGGCAAGGAAGTGGCGAAGCGGGCCGTCGCATGGGCGGTGACGCTGTTCTCCCTGCTGGTGTTCCTGATCCTCGCCGGCGTGGCGATCATGCTGGGGGCCACGCTGGCGGCGTTCCACTGGACGCTGCTGGTGGTGCCCGGCATCGCGCTCGCCATCGCGGCCGTCGGCTTCTCGGTGGCCCGCAGGCCGCTGCCCGAGAAGGCCTTCACGGAGCTGAAGCACCAGCTCGATGCGGACGCGCAGGCGCTGCGCGCGGTCAGCGCCAGGTCATGAGCGAGGCAAGCGACAAGCTGGCACGCAGCCGCCAGGCCATCCTCGAGCACATCGCGCGGCGCCAGCGCCGGCACGACCCGCGCGAGGAGCCGCCCGAAGGCTACGGCGATCCGTACGCGGCCTTCGCCGCGGAGGAAGACGCGCCCTACGCCGGCGGCGGCGGCTGGTTCGGGCGGTTGCAGCACGCCGTGCGCACCTGGTGGCACTACCACCCGGCGCACATGGCGGTGGACCTCGCGACGCCGCTGATGCGCAGCTACGCGCGGCGCAAGCCGATGCAGCTGCTGGCGATCTCCGCGGCCGCGGGCGCGGCGCTCACCTTCGCGCGCCCGTGGCGGCTGATCTCGCTGACCACGCTGATCGTGGCCCTCTTGAAGTCCTCGCAGCTGTCGCACCTGCTGATGGCGGCGATGTCGGCGGCGGACTATCCCAAGGACAACGACCGGCCTCCGCCGTGACGCATGAATCCCCCGCGGGAGCACCGGTGCGGCCTCCCGCGGATCCAGGTTTCCGGCCGCACCAGCAAAACATCCTCGTCCAGGAAGGGAGTTCACATGAAGCAGACCCGCACCATCGCGTTGGCGATCCTCACCGGGCTCACGCTCGTCACCAGCGGCTGCGCCGTCATGCGCGGCCAGACCACCGCGGAGCAGTACGTCGACGACCGCGCGATCACGACCGCCGTGAAGGCCAAGCTGATCGAGGACAAGACCACCGGCGGCCTCTCCATCAACGTCGACACGCTCAATGGCGAAGTGGCGCTGTCCGGTTTCGCCAAGTCGCAGGCCGAGAAGGACCAGGCCGGCCGCATCGCCGCGACGACCAAGGGCGTGCGCGTCGTGCGCAACAACCTCGTCGTGCGTCCTTGACCACGCCGGGCGGCGGGCGCGACGCCCGCCCGACGGGCAGGCCGCCGGCGGGCGCGCCTGCCTTTTTCGTTTGCGGGGGGAACGCCGGGTGAAGACCTTCCATTGCCAGTTCTGCGGCCATCCGATCTTCTTCGAGAACGTGCAGTGCCTGCAGTGCGGCAGCGCGCTGGCCTTCCTGCCGGACCGCCTGGCCATGGCGGCGATCGAGGAGGTGCAGGAGGGCGATGCCGGCCTGTGGCGGCCCCGCACGCGCGGCAGGAAGGCCTCGGGGCTGCGCTATCGCCAGTGCCACAACCACACGACGCAGAACGCGTGCAACTTCGCCGTGCCGGCGCAGGACCCGAATGAACTGTGCGTCTCGTGCCGCCTCACCCGCGTGCTGCCGGACCTCTCGGTGCCGGACAACCCGCTGCGCTGGTACCGGCTGGAGGTGGCGAAGCGGCGCCTGTTCTACACGCTGGCCCGCCTGGGCCTCCTGAACCCCACGCCCCCGGGCGGCAGCGCGGACGGTCCCAGCTTCGAATTCCTCGCCGACCTGCCGGGGCAGCCGGTGATGACCGGCCACGCGCAGGGCGTGATCACCCTCAACGTGGCCGAAGCCGACGACGCCGAGCGCGTGCGCCGGCGCGAGCAGATGCACGAGCCCTATCGCACGCTGCTCGGGCACTTCCGCCACGAGTCGGGCCACTACTACTGGGACCGCCTGATCGACGAGGGCGGCCGCACCGAGGGCTTCCGCGCCGTGTTCGGCGACGAGCGCCAGGACTACCAGCAGGCGCTGCAGGCGCACTATGCGCGCGGCGGCAGCGTGCCCGAATGGCAGGAGCACTACGTCAGCCAGTACGCCAGCTCGCATCCGTGGGAAGACTGGGCCGAGACCTGGGCGCACTACCTGCACATGGTGGACCTGCTGGAGACCGCGGCGTCCTACCAGACGCGCCTGCGCATCCCGGGGCAGGAGCTGGAGGTGGAAGAAGTGGTGAACCCGCTGGAGACGGGCAACCCCGACTTCGATGCGCTGGTGGAGCAATGGGTGCCGGTCACGCTGCTGGTGAACAGCCTCAACCGCAGCCTGGGGCAGGAAGATGCCTACCCCTTCGCGCTGTCACCCGGTGCGCTGGACAAGCTGCGCTACGTGCACGACGTGATCTGCGAGACGCGCGTGGGCGCTCCGAGTCACCCGGCGCATTAGCCTCAGCGCGACGACTCCGTGTCCGGCGCCGAACCCATGGCGACGGTGTCGTGCTCCACGCCTTGGGCCTGGCTCGCGTCCGCGGCGCCCTTCATGCCCTGGCGGTTGATCTCCACGCTGGGATGCAGTTCCGCCAGCGGCATTTCGTCGTTCTCCACGCGATCGCCGCAGGCACCCAGCGCCAGCAGGGCCAGCAGCGCGGAGGCGGCCGCAGCCGCTCTCGTCCATCCTGACTTCATTCGATAACTCCCGGACTGTCTGGTTCGACTGTAGGCATCGGCGCGAGCGCGCGCGGTCGGGCCAGGGCGGCAACGCGTGTAGGTCGGCGCGGCTCAGGCGCCCACGTCGGCTTCCATGTCGCGCAGGATGCGCTCCAGCCGCGCCGCCAGCGTTTCGGTACTGAGCTTCTCCCTGAACCGCTCCACCATCAACGGCAGGCTCATCGGGCTCGGATGCCGCAGCGGCGCGAAGGCGACCTGCCTGGTGCGCATGCGGCGCAGGGTGGCCGCCAGGCGCGCGAGCTCCAGTTCCTGGCCCAGCACTTCGTTTTCCGCCTGGTTCAACAGCAGGTTGCCGGCGTCGTACTTGCGGAACACCTCGTAGAACAGCGCGCTCGAGGCCTGCAGCTGGCGCGCGCTCTTCGGCTGGCCGGGATAGCCGGTGGAGACCAGGCCGGCGATGCGCGCGATCTCGCGGAAGCGCCGCTGCTTCAGCTCGCCCGAATTGAGCGAGGCCAGCACGTCGTGCAGCAGGTTCTCGTCCGAGAAGATCGCCTGGCTCGTCACCGGCGAGATGTCGAAGGGCGAAGCGCTCACCAGCTCCAGTCCGTAGTCGTTGATCGACATGCTGAAGGTATTGGGCTGCTCGCGCGCCAGCCGCCAAGCGAGCAGGCTCGCCAGCCCGAGGTGCACGTTGCGCCCGGCGAAGGGATAGAGGTACAGGTGCTGGCCTTCGCGCGACTCGTACGTTTCCACCAGCAGCGTGTCGGGCGTAGGAATCTTCGACAGGCGCTGCTGCGTCAGCAGCATCGGGCGCGCGGCCTGCAACTCCGGATCGGGGAACTCGCCGCGCGCGGCGCCCTGCATCAACTCCAGCACCGCCTCGCTCAATTCGGCCGACAGCGCCATCTTGCTTCCCATCCAGGCCGGCACCGTGCCCTTGTTGCGGGTGGCCTTGCGCACGTAGGCGGCCATTTCGCGCACGCGCACGAATTCGAGCAGCTTGCCGGCGAAGAAGAAGCAGTCGCCGGGCCGCAGGCGGGCGATGAAGCCCTCCTCGATGGTGCCGATGCTGGCGCCGGTGAGGTACTTCACGTGCATGGCCGCGTCGCTCACGATGGTGCCGACGCCCAGGCGGTGCCGCTTGGCCACGCCGCGGTCCGGCACGCGGTAGACGCCTTCCGCATCCGGCACGATGCGGTGGTACTCGGGATAGGCGCCCAGGCTGTCGCCGCCGCGCTCGCAAAAGGCGACTACCCAGTCGAATTCGGCGCGCGTGAGCCCGCGGTAGGACCAGGCACTGCGCACCTCCTCGAACAGGTCGTCGGCGCGGAAGCCGCCGCCCAGCGCCACGGTCACGACATGCTGCACCAGCACGTCGAGCGGCTTGTCGGGCGCCGCGCGCTGCTCCACCCGGCCGGCCTGGGCCGCATGGCGGGCGGCCGCCGCCTCCACGATCTCCAGGGTATTGGTGGGCACGAGCGTGACGCGGCTCGGGCGCCCCGGCGCATGGCCGCTGCGGCCGGCGCGCTGCATCATGCGGGCGACGCCCTTGGCCGAGCCGACCTGCAGCACGCGCTCCACCGGCAGGAAGTCCACCCCGAGGTCGAGCGAGGAAGTCGCGACCACGGCGCGCAGGCTGCCTTCCTTCAGGCCCTGTTCCACCCATTCGCGCGTGCCCTTGTCGAGCGAGCCGTGGTGCAGCGCGATGCTGCCGGCCCACTCCGGCCGGGCCTGCAGCAGCAGCTGGTACCAGATCTCCGCCTGCGAACGCACGTTGGTGAAGACCAGCGTGGTGCCGGAGCGCGCGATCTCCTCCACCACCGGCAATTGCATGCCGGCGCCGAGATGGCCGGCCCAGGTGTACTTGCCGGGGTCGGGTGGCAGCAGCGTGTCGATGATGAGCGTCTTGTCGATGCGGCCGCGCACCAGCCGCGGCGGCGGATCCTCCGCCGGCCCGCACAGCACGTGCATCGCCTGCTCCAGGTTGCCCAGCGTCGCGCTCAGGCCCCAGGTGACCAGCCGCGGATTGAAGCGCCGCAGCCGCGCCAGCGCGAGCTGCGCCTGCACGCCGCGCTTGCTGCCGATCAGCTCGTGCCATTCGTCCACCACCACGTACTGCACGCCGGCCAGCACCTCGCGCGCGTTCTCGCGCGTGAGCATCAGCGTGAGCGACTCCGGCGTGGTGACGAGCACGGTGGGCATGCGCCGGTCCTGCTTGGCGCGCTCGGCCGTCGGCGTGTCGCCCGTGCGCAGCCCGATCGTCCACTTCGGCGCCAGGTCGTGCAGCGGCTGCGCCAGCGCCTTGGCCGTGTCCGACGCCAGCGCGCGCATCGGCGTGAGCCAGATGACCGAGAGATCAGCCGCCAACCTCCCCGAATTGGGGTCAGATTCCAATTTCCTGCCGCCGGCCCCGCGCTGCCTGCTTCGCTGCAGCAGCGCGTCGAGCATGCCAAGCCACACCGCGTACGTCTTGCCGGCCCCGGTGGTCGCATGCAGCATCCCGCTGCGGCCCTGCGCTACCGCCTGCCACACCTCGCGCTGGAACGCGAACGGCTGCCAGCCGCGCGCCGCCAGCCAGGCGGATGCGTGGGAATCTGAGTCTTCGGTGTCACCCATGCGTTATGGCAAAGTGGTCGGCGTGAACGCAACGAGAGTGCAATGATGGCGCAAGGCCCCAATGTGATCTTCATCGTCGCCGACGACCTCGGCTTCGCGGACCTGGGATGCTACGGCGGCCGCGACGCGGAGTTCGGGCCGGTGTCGCCGCAGCTCGATGCGCTGGCGGCCAACGGCTTGCGCTTCACGCAGGGCTATGCCAATTCGCCGGTGTGCTCGCCCACGCGTTTCGCACTGATGACAGGCCGCTACCAGTACCGGCTGCGCGGCGCGGCCGAAGAGCCGATCAACAGCCGCAGTCGCGGCAGCCCGACGCTGGGCCTGCCGCCCGAACACCCCACCCTGCCCTCGCTGCTGAAGCGCGCCGGCTACCGCACGGCCCTGTTCGGCAAGTGGCACCTGGGCTACCCGCCGCATTTCGGCCCGCTGCGATCCGGCTACGACGAGTACTTCGGCCCGATGTCCGGCGGCGTCGACTACTTCACCCACCGAGGCTTCACCGGCCAGCCCGACCTGTGGTGCGGCGAGGAGGAGTGCGCCGAGGAAGGCTATCTCACCGACCTGCTCTCGCGCCGCGCGGTCGATTACATCGAACGCATGGCGCAGGATCCGCAAAGCGCGCCCTTCTTCCTGAGCCTGCACTACACCGCCCCGCACTGGCCCTGGGAGACGCGCGACGACGCCGCGCTGGCCCCCGACGTGAAGGACAACCTGTTCCACCTGCACGGCGGCAACATCCACACCTACCGCCGCATGATTCACCACATGGACGAAGGCATCGGCTGGGTCATGGAAGCGCTGCGCCGCACGGACCTGGAACGCGACACGCTGGTCGTCTTCACCAGCGACAACGGCGGCGAGCGCTTCTCCGACAACTGGCCGCTGGTGGGCGGCAAGATGGACCTCACCGAAGGCGGCATCCGCGTGCCGTGGATCGCGCACTGGCCGGCGCAGATCCGGCCCGGCCAGATGAGCGTGCAGCAGTGCATGACGATGGACTGGACCGCGACCATCCTGGAGCTCGCCGGCGCGGAAGCGGACGCGGCCTATCCGCTCGATGGCGTCTCGCTCGCGCCGGTGCTGCGCGAGCCGGCGCACACCTTCGCGCGGCCGCTGCACTGGCGCATGAACCACCGCGGCCAGCGCGCGCTGCGCGACGGCGACTGGAAGTACCTGCGGGTGGACGGGCACGACTACCTGTTCAACCTCGCCGCCGACGAACGCGAGCGCGCCAACCTGGCCGGGCGCGAGCCCGCGCGCCTGACGGCGCTGCGCGACGCGTGGGAAGCGTGGAACGAAACGATGCCACCGATCCCCCAGGATGCGACGGTGAGCCTGGGCTTCTCCGCCAAGGACATGCCGCAGCGCTGAAGCGGTCAGCCCTCGCGCAGGCGCGCAGCGGAGTTGACGTCTGATCCGGCCCGGAGGGGGTTTGTCCGTCTCCTCCATGTCCCCCGGCGCGGATGGGAACCGTTACCTGTGATGACAGCGCGCCCGCGCCTCCTCCTTTACTTCCGGAGGCGGACAAACCCGTCCTGCGCCTGCAGTGTGGGAGGACGGGCGATCGGTCCTTCACGAAGCGTGACGCAGCGCTGCGCCGTGCGTGCGGTAGGCCGAGCAGGCCCTTGCGCGGGTGGTTCATCGCG
>NZ_DASSVG010000345.1:0-9937 GCF_035706265.1 Ramlibacter sp.
GCATCAATCCGAAGCTCTCCAAGCGCATCCAGGAATCCGACCTGGTGCTGGCGATCGGGCCGCGCCTGGGCGAGATGACCACCGGCGGCTATTCGCTGCTGAAGCCGCCCAAGGCGGCGCAGAAGCTGGTGCACATCCACGCCAGCGCCGAGGAGCTGAACCGGGTCTACCAGGCCGACCTGGCGATCAACGCCACGATGAACGCCGCTGCCCGCTCGCTGGAGGTGCTGACGGCCCCGCCCGAGCTGCCCTGGGAGGCGTGGACGAAGGCGGCCAACGCGGATTACCTGGCCAACCTGGAGCCGCAGAAGCTGCCCGGCCCCATCGACATGCCCGCCATCGTCGCCGCGCTGCAGAAGCACCTGCCGGCCGACGCGCTCATCACCAACGGCGCCGGCAACTTCGCCTCCTGGACGCACCGCTTCTTCAAGCACCACGGCCTGGCCAAGGGCCACAAGACCCAGCTCGCGCCGACCAATGGCGCGATGGGCTACGGCGTGCCGGCGGGCATCGCCGCCAACATCGTCTCCGGCCGCATCGCACTGACCATGGCCGGCGACGGCGACTTCCTGATGACGGGCCAGGAGCTGGCCACCGCCGCGCAGCACGGCGCCCGCTCGATCGTCGTGATCCTGAACAACGGCATGTACGGCACCATCCGCATGCACCAGGAGCGCGAGTACCCGGCCCGGGTGGAAGGCGCCGGCACCCAGCTGGCCAATCCCGACTTCGTCGGCCTGGCCAAGGCCTACGGCTACGAAGGCACGCGCATCACCCGTACCGAGGAGTTCGAGCCGGCGCTGCTGGCGGCGCTGGAGCGCCGCAACGGGACGGTGATCGAGGTGATCCTCGATCCGGAAGTGATCACCACGCGCGGAACCTTGACGGGGATCAGGGAAGCGGCGCGCAAGCAGGGCCGCTGAGGCGTTTTCTCCCGCCCCCGCTGGGGGAGGGTAGGGGTGGGGGCGCTGCGGCGCTTCCTGGCGCCCCGGTGCCCCCCTCCCGGCCTCCCCTGGAGGGGGAGGAGCAAGGCCCAAGAAAAAGGCCGGCGAAGCCGGCCCCTGGAAAGTGCAGGCAGTGCCCGGCTTACTTCACGTGCTTGCCGATCAGGCCGGCCATCTCGAACATCGACACCTGGTTCTTGCCGAACAGCGTGCGCAGCTTGTCGTCGGCGTTGACCATGCGCTTGTTCTCGGTGTCCTGCAGCTTGTTCTTCTTGATGTAGGCCCACAGCTTGCTCACGATCTCCGTGCGGGGCAGCGGGTTGTTGCCCACCACGGCGGCCAGCGCCGGATCGGGCGTCAGCGGCTTCATGAACGCGGCGTTCGGGGTGCGCTTCTTCGCCGGGGCCTTCTTGACGGCAGCCTTCTTCGCCGGGGCCGCCTTCTTCGCCGTCGCCGCCTTCTTGGCGGGAGCGGCCTTCTTCGCAGTTGCCTTCTTGGCCGGAGCGGCCTTCTTGGCGGCCGGGGCCTTCTTCGCGGCGGCCTTCTTCGCCGGAGCCGCCTTCTTCGCCGGCGCCTTCTTCGCCGCCGCTTTCTTTGCAGTTGCCATCGTCGGATTTCCTTCTAGAAGTTGATGAACCGTACCAGCGAAAACTGCACTTGCTGGCAGAGCGGATGCTAAAGGAGAACGAGGGGCCATCCAAGGGAAAAACGCGGTTTTTCATTGGGAGATGTTGCTTTTTCATCGGGGCGCGCAAGGCGTTTTCCCTCTGGAGAAGCGGCTTGCGCGCGCATGCGGCGCTCGATTTCTCCTCTGGAGAAGCCTTCGCGCTCCTCACGCAGCGCGGCAAGAAGCGCGATCAACACCGCGCCGCCACTCGGAATTTCACTCTGCAAGCCGCCTCGGCGCGAGTGCGTTTCGCTTGCGAAACGCGCCTCAGCGCGAGCGCACGCCGCGCTTCGAGGGCGCAGTGGCGAGCAGCACCCCGGCGAGTGCGGCGACGAAGGCCAGCAACTGCATCGCGCCCAGCGGTTCGCCGAGCGCGAGCACACCCACCAGCGCGGCGGAGACAGGCAGCATCGCGGTGAACACGCCCGCCTGGGCCGCGGGCACCACCTTGAGCCCCGTCATCCACAGCCACACCGTCCAGATGCTCGCCGCCAGCGCGTAGAACACGAGCAGCAGCCACGTGCCCGGGGCCACGGCGGCGAAGTCGAACTGCAGCGCGCTGTAGAGGCCGAAGGGCGTGACCAGCGCGAAGCCCCAGAGGTTGATCAGGGCGGTGATGCGCTCGGGCCCCAGCGTCCCGGTGAGCGCCTTGCCGATCACCGCGTACGAGGCTTCGCAGAGCACCGCGCCGAGCACGAGCAGGTTGCCCAGCCAGGCAAGCTCGCCCCCGGCCTGCGCGCTGCCCTCCTTGGCGGTGGCCAGCAGGGCGATGCCCAGCGCGGCGCAGGCGATGGCGGTCCACGTGCGGCCGGAGATCGGCTCGTGCAGGAAGACGCGGCTCAGGAGCGCCACCGTGGCGGGAATCGCCGCCATGATCACGCCGGCGGAGACGGCGCTGGTGAGGCTCACGCCCCACAGCATGCAGAGCGAGAACAGGAAGTTGCCGAGAAAGGACTCGAGGAACAGCAGCCGGCGCGTGCGCGGCGCGAGTGGCGGCTCGCCCGCAGGCTTCTTCAGCCAGTGCAGCATCGCCAGGCCGCCGATGCCGAAGCGCAGCCACGCGAGCAGGAACACCGGGATCGCCGCCACCAGCGGCTTGGAGAGCGCCACGTAGCTGCCCACCAGCGACATGCTGAGCGCGAGGCACGCGTAGGCGAGGGGACGGCTCGGGACGAAGCTCATCGAAAGGGCGGCGCGAAAAATGCGCCGCATCATGCCTGAAGCCCGTTTTCACAAAGCCCGGGTTCGTTTCGCATCGCGGAAACGCACGTTTGTGCGCCGCCGCAAAATTTCTCAATACAAGAAAGCGGATTCCGTATGGAAAAACGGTGGGTGTAAGTTGTTGAATTGGTGGAAGAAAATATTTAGTCCTCTATAAGACACAAGAGCCACACACGGTCTTCTACAAGACTTAAAGTTCATTCCAACGCGGCCCGCAACGGCCGCCCCGGTTTCGAACCACCAACCCTCCTGGAGTGAACGACATGAGCAACTGGACCCACCTGACCCGCGAACAGCAGATCGCCCAGCTCGAAAAGGACTGGGCCGAGAACCCGCGCTGGAACGGCATCAAGCGCGGCTACAGCGCGGCCGACGTGGTGAAGCTGCGCGGCTCGCTGGCCATCGAGCACACGCTGGCCCGCCGCGGCGCCGAGAAGCTGTGGAGCCTGCTGAACACCGAGCCGTACGTGAACACCCTCGGCGCGCTGACGGGCAACCAGGCGATGCAGCAGGTCAAGGCGGGGCTCAAGGGCATCTACCTCTCCGGCTGGCAGGTGGCGGGCGACGCCAACAGCAACGGCGAGATGTACCCCGACCAGTCGCTGTACTCGGTGGACTCCGTGCCGAAGGTGGTGAAGAAGATCAACAACACCTTCGCCCGCGCCGACCAGATCCAGTGGAGCGAGGGCAAGGGTCCCGGCGACGAGGGCTACGTCGACTACTTCGCCCCCATCGTGGCCGATGCCGAGGCCGGCTTCGGTGGCGTGCTCAACGCCTTCGAGCTGATGAAGGCCATGATCGAGGCGGGCGCGGCCGGCGTGCACTTCGAGGACCAGCTCGCCTCGGTGAAGAAGTGCGGCCACATGGGCGGCAAGGTGCTGGTGCCCACCCGCGAGGCCGTGGCCAAGCTGGTGGCCGCACGGCTGGCGGCCGACGTGATGGGCACCCCGACGATCCTGCTGGCCCGCACCGACGCCGAAGCGGCCGACCTGGTGACCAGCGACGTCGACGGCAACGACCAGCCCTTCCTCACCGGCGAGCGCACGGTGGAAGGCTTCTACCGCACCAGGAAGGGCCTGGGCCAGGCGATCAGCCGGGGCCTGGCCTATGCCGAGTACGCCGACCTGATCTGGTGCGAAACCGGCACGCCCGACCTGAAGTTCGCCAAGGAGTTCGCCGACGCCATCCACGCGAAGTTCCCGGGCAAGCTGCTGGCCTACAACTGCTCGCCCTCCTTCAACTGGAAGAAGAACCTCGACGACGCGACCATCGCCAAGTTCCAGAAGGAGCTGGGCGCCATGGGCTACAAGTTCCAGTTCATCACGCTGGCGGGCTTCCACGCCCTCAACTACGGCATGTTCGAGCTGGCCTACGGCTACGCCCGCAACGGCATGACGGCCTTCGTGGAGATGCAGCAGAAGGAATTCGCCGCCGCCGACAAGGGCTTCACCGCCGTGAAGCACCAGCGCGAGGTGGGCACGGGCTACTTCGACGCGGTGACCACCACCATCGAGGCCAATGCCTCCACCGCGGCCCTGAAGGGCTCCACCGAAGACGAGCAGTTCTTCGACGACCACGGCCAGGGCGCCGAGCGCAAGGCGGCCTGAGCCGGCAGGGCCGGCGGGCGCGCCGCCCCGGGGGCAACCCCGGTGCGGCGCGCCCGCGCTAGCATCGGTGCTCCGCCAGCGCGCGGCCGAGCCCATGCCGGACCCGAATCTCCTTTCCGCCGCCTCCGACGCCCCGCTCCGGGCCGCTCGCAGCGGATGGATCGCGCCCCTGCTCGTGTTCCTGGTCGCGCTGCTGGCGACCACGCTCCTGCTGTTCTCCGTCGACCGGACCATCGCCGCGCGCGACCGCGAGGCCTTCGAAGCCGAGGTGGCGCGCACCACCGATTCGATCCAGGAGCGCCTGGACACCACGCTGACCCTGCTGCACGGCGTGGCCGGCCTGTTCATGGCGAGCGTGGAAGTCGAGCGCGACGAGTTCACCCGCTACGCGGCCCAGCTGCAGCTGAGGCGGCTCTATCCCGGCATCCTCGGCATCGGCTTCTCGGAACGCATTCCGGCCCCCGAGCTGGCGCAGCGCGAGGCGCAGCTGCGCGCCAGCGGCGTGCCCGGCTTCCACGTCTGGCCCGCACAGCCGCGCGACGAATACCACGCGATTGTCTTCATCGAGCCGCTGGAAGTGCGCAACCGCCAGGCGCTGGGCTACGACATGTTCACCGAGCCGGTGCGGCAGGAGGCGATGGCCCGCGCCCGCGACGAGGGCCGGCCTGCGGCCTCCGGCCGGGTGACGCTGGTGCAGGAGATCGAGCGCCGCAAGCAGGCCGGCGTCCTGGTCTACCTGCCGGTCTACCGCGGCGGCGCGGTGCCGCCGACGGTGGAGGCCCGGCGCGCCGCGCTGCTGGGCTTCGCCTATGCGCCGCTGCGGATGGACGACCTGCTGCACGGCGTGCGCGGCGCGGAGGCGCGCCGCGTCGATTACGAACTGTTCGACGGCCCCCGGGCACTGCCGGAAGCCCTCATGCGCTCCACCCGCGACGGCGGCAGCCATGTTCCCGCCTTTTCCGCCTCGCGCATGCTGGAGGTGGCGGGGCGCATCTGGCGGCTGGAATTCACCAGCACGAGCGTGTTCGAGGCGCAGTCGCAGCGCCGGCTGGTGCCCTGGCTGGCCGCCGTCTCGCTGGGCGCCTCGCTGCTGCTGGGCGGCATCGCCTTCCTGCAGGCGCGCGGCCGCCGGGAGGCGGAGCGCGCCGCGGCGCAGCGGCGGCGCAACGAGCTGGCGCTGCAGGCAAGCGAGGAGCGGGCCCGCGAGCGTGCCGAGCGCCTGGAGCAGGTGTCCGGCCAGCTGCGCGACGCCGACCGGCGCAAGGACGAATTCCTGGCCATGCTGGCGCACGAGCTGCGCAACCCGCTGGCGCCGCTGCGCAACTCGCTGGAGATCCTGCGCCGGCTGCCGGACGGGCCCGCGGCGCAGCGCGCGCGCGAGATCGCCGAGCGCCAGGTGCGCCACATGGTGCGGCTGATCGACGACCTGCTGGACGTCTCGCGCATCTCGCGCGGCAAGATCACCCTGCATCCCGAACGCGCGTCGATCGCCGCGGTGGTCGAGGCGGCCGTCGAGACCAGCCGGCCGCTGATCGACGCCCGCGGCCACAGCCTGCGCGTGCGCCCCCTGGACCGCAGCCTGGAGCTGGTGGTCGATCCGGCGCGCGTGGCGCAGATCCTGACCAACCTCCTGAACAACGCCGCCACGTACACGCCGCCGGGGGGGCGCATCGAGGTGGGCATGGAGGCGGACGAACGCGAGGTGCGCATCGCGGTGCGCGACAACGGCATCGGCATCGCGCCCGAGAAGATGCGCGAGGTGTTCCAGCTGTTCGTGCAGGCCGAACGCTCGCCGGCCGGCGGCGGACTCGGCATCGGCCTGAGCCTGGCCGCCTCGCTGGCCGACCTGCATGGCGGCCACATCGAGGGCCGCAGCGACGGCCCCGGCCAGGGGGCCGAGTTCGTCCTGGTGCTGCCGCGCGACGGCGCCGGCGGCGAGGCGTCGAGCGCCCCTGCGCATCCGGCGGACGCCGCCCTTTGAGCGCCGCAGCGGCGCGATCTGCCAACTTCTGCACACTGCGCTGGCCGCCGGGCCCTGTGCCGGGCCCTCCTGCCTGTTTACAGTCGAGCCACCCACGACACGAGAGGAGGGCTGGCGATGGCTGGATCCACGAACGAAGAAAAAACGGGCATCTTCAACCTGCGCGACCTGAGCGGCGAGCGCTGCCCCGATTGCGGCGGCACCGGGCAGCTGCGCATCGACAGCGAGAACATCAACGAGCACTTCGAGGTCGAGAAGCAGACCGTGATCACCGAGTGCCCGCGCTGCGCCGGCACCGGCTACGTGGCGGCGGCAGGGTAGGGCAGGGTAGAATGCTCCCATCGAGCGAGCAACAAGAGCGAGAAAGGCATCCTGGTTATGACACCGCGAACTACCCCGGAAGGTTCCACCGCCCCGTAGTGGCGGCGTAGTCGCGCGTCAGGAGTCACTCCGTTCCGACCGAAAGCGCGGCTGCCCCCGCGCTTTTTTGTTGCCGCAACGCAGGACCCACCCAACATGATCCGCATCACGCTTCCCGACGGTTCGCAGCGCCAGTTCGACCAGCCGGTCTCGGTGGCCGACGTGGCCGCCTCCATCGGCCCCGGCCTCGCCAAGGCGGCCATCGCCGGCAAGGTCGACGGCAAGGTCGTCGACACGACGTTCACGATCCCCGACGGCGCCAAGGTCGCCATCCTCACGCCCAAGGACCCCGAGGGCCTGGAGGTGATCCGCCATTCCACGGCGCACCTGCTGGCCTATGCGGTCAAGGAGCTGTTCCCCGAGGCCCAGGTCACGATCGGCCCGGTGATCGAGAACGGCTTCTACTACGACTTCGCGTACAAGCGCCCCTTCACGCCCGAGGACCTGCAGGCGATCGAGAAGCGCATGCAGGAGCTCGCCGCCAGGGACGAGCCGGTCACGCGCCGGGTGCTGCCGCGCGACGAGGCCGTGCGCCACTTCAAGGAGATGGGCGAGAACTACAAGGCGGAGATCATCGGCAGCATCCCGGCCGGCGAGGAGGTGTCGCTCTACGCCGAGGGTGGCTTCGAGGACCTGTGCCGCGGCCCGCACGTGCCCTCCACGGGCAAGCTGAAGTTCTTCAAGCTGATGAAGGTGGCCGGCGCCTACTGGCGCGGCGACCACCGCAACGAGATGCTGCAGCGCGTCTACGGCACGGCCTGGGCCACGAAGGAGGAACTGCAGCAGTACCTGACGATGCTGGAGGAGGCCGAGAAGCGCGACCACCGCCGGCTCGGCCGCGAGCTGGACCTGTTCCACCTCGAGGAAGTGTCCCCCGGCGTGGTGTTCTGGCACCCCAAGGGCTGGGCCATCTGGCAGGCCGTGGAGCAGTACATGCGCCAGGTCTACCGCGACAACGGCTACCTGGAGGTCAAGGGTCCGCAGATCCTGGACAAGTCGCTGTGGGAGAAGACGGGCCACTGGGACAAGTACCGCGAGAACATGTTCATCACGGAGTCGGAGAAGCGCGAGTACGCGCTCAAGCCGATGAACTGCCCCGGCCACGTGCTGATCTTCAAGCAGGGCGTGAAGAGCTACCGCGACCTGCCGCTGCGCTACGGCGAGTTCGGGCAGTGCCACCGCAACGAGCCCTCGGGCGGCCTGCACGGCATCATGCGGGTGCGCGGCTTCACGCAGGACGACGGCCACATCTTCTGCACGGAAGAACACATCCAGCCCGAGTGCGAAGAATTCACGCGCGTGCTGCACAAGGTGTACAAGGACTTCGGCTTCACGGACATCATCTACAAGGTGGCCACGCGGCCGGAGGCCCGCATCGGCTCCGACGAGCTGTGGGACAAGGCGGAGCAGGCCCTGATGGAGTCGCTGCGCAGCTCGGGCTGCGAGTTCACGATCTCCCCCGGCGACGGCGCCTTCTACGGGCCCAAGATCGAATACACGCTGAAGGACGCGATCGGCCGCCAGTGGCAGGTCGGCACGATGCAGGTGGACTTCAACCTGACGACGCGGCTGGACGCCGAGTACGTGGGCGAGGACGGCGCGCGCCACCGGCCGGTGGTGCTGCACCGGGCCATCGTGGGCAGCCTCGAGCGTTTCATCGGCATCCTGATCGAGCAGCACGCCGGCGCCCTGCCGGTGTGGCTGGCCCCGGTGCAGGCCGTCGTGCTGAACATCACGGACCAACAGGCCGATTACGTCAACGAAGTTGCCAAATCGCTGAGGAATCAAGGGCTTAGGGTGGCGACGGACCTGCGCAACGAGAAGATCACGTATAAAATACGGGAGCATTCATTGCAGAAGCCGCCCTATCTCCTCGTCGTCGGCGACAAGGAGAAGGCGGCTGGTGCCGTCGCAGTGCGCGCCCGGGGCAACAAGGACCTCGGCGTGATGCCCCTGGAGGAATTCTCGAAGAGGATCGCCGGGGACATCGCCAGCAAGGCCTGATCCTTCATGGAATCACGCCGCGGCTGGCGCCCGCTGCCGCGGTGTTGCTACAGTTCCTGTAGCTATCATTGAGTTGAAGGACAAGGACCATCGCTACTGATTTTCGTGACCGCCGCCAGCGTGAGGAACGCAAGCACCGCCTGAACCGGGAGATCATGGCTCCCGAAGTCCGCCTGAGCGGACCCAACAACGAGCCCCTCGGGGTCGTGAGCCTGCAGGAAGCCCTGCGCATGGCGGGCGAGCTGGACGTGGACCTGGTCGAGATTGCCGCCACCGCCAACCCGCCAGTCTGCCGACTGATGGACTACGGCAAGTTCAAGTACATCGAGCAGAAGAAGGCGGCGGAAGCGAAGTCCAAGCAGAAGATCATCGAGGTCAAGGAAATCAAGTTCCGCCCGGGCACGGACGACGGCGACTACAACATCAAGTTGCGCAACATCCGCCGTTTCCTGGAGGAAGGCGACAAGTGCAAGATCACGCTGCGCTTCCGCGGCCGCGAGATCACGCACCAGGAAATCGGCATGGCGCTGCTGCAGCGCATCCGGGACGACCTCGGCGACACCATCGTCGTCGAGCAGTTCCCCAAGCTGGAAGGCCGGCAGATGATCATGATGATCGCGCCCGGCAAGAAGAAGGCGGGCGCACCCAAGCCCGCCGCCGAAGCCGCCGCTTCCCCGGCGACGACGGCGTAAGGATCGGTTTTCAAAGCCACGACGGTTGGTCGCCGCTGTGGCGGTGAAAGGGGAGCGTTTTCGCTCCCCGCAGCGGCGGGCATCGTCCCGCCGCTCGAAAAGTGGCGGGCATCGACTCGCCACAAAAGTGGCGGGCATCGACTCGCCACAAAAGTGGCTCGGGGCCATCAAGGCACGGAACCTTTTCCGTGACGCCTCGCGAGCACAAACGAAGAAGGAGCATGAACATGCCCAAGATGAAGACCAAGAGCGGCGCCAAGAAGCGCTTCCGCGTGCGCCCGGGCGGGACGGTCAAGCGTGCCCAGGCCTTCAAGCGTCACATCCTGACGAAGAAGTCCACCAAGAACAAGCGCCACCTGCGCGGACCGACTGCCGTTCATGAGACCAACATGGGTCACATG
>NZ_DASSVG010000346.1:0-4203 GCF_035706265.1 Ramlibacter sp.
CAGACAGCGGATCGCCCCGCGTGCCGCGCTCCGCCGGCAGCGTGATCGCATGGCTGGGCGCCGCGGCAGGCCCCGGGGCGGCGGCCGGGGCCGCCGCGGGTTGCACCGCCTGGTAGACCACCCGGCGCACCGCCTGCTGCACCGGTGCGACCTGCAGCAGCATCCACGCGAGCGCGACGTGCAGCACCCCGGTGGCGGCGGCCGCCTGGGGCGACATCCGCTGCCGCGGCAGCTTCACTGGAGTGGGCCGTTGGAGCATGGGGACTCGGGTCGCCAACGATAATCGCACACATGGTTCGGAAGTCGCGCGTCGTCGTCGGTCTGAGCGGGGGCGTGGACTCCGCGGTCAGCGCCTGGCTGCTCAAGCAGCAGGGTCACGAGGTCGTCGCCATCTTCATGAAGAACTGGGAAGACGACGACGACAGCGGGTACTGCTCGTCCAACGAGGACTTCGTGGACGCCGCCAGCGTGGCCGACGTGCTGGGCATCGAGATCGAGCACGTCAACTTCGCGGCCGAATACAAGGACCGCGTCTTCGCCGAATTCCTGCGCGAATACCAGGCCGGCCGCACGCCCAACCCGGACGTGCTGTGCAACGCCGAGATCAAGTTCAAGGCCTTCCTCGACCACGCCATGCGCCTCGGCGCCGAGAAGATCGCCACGGGCCACTACGCGCGCGTGCGCGAACGAAGCCCGGGAGGCGCCGGTCCAGCCGGCGCCGGCCGCTTCGAGCTGCTCAAGGGCCTGGACGACAGCAAGGACCAGAGCTACTTCCTGCACCGCCTGAACCAGGCCCAGCTGGCGAAGACGCTGTTCCCCGTGGGCGAACTGCGCAAGACCGAGGTGCGCCGCATCGCGCAGGAGATCGGCCTGCCCAATGCGAAGAAGAAGGATTCGACCGGGATCTGCTTCATCGGCGAGCGCCCCTTCCGCGAATTCCTCAACCGCTACATCAGCAAGGAGCCCGGCCCGATCAAGGACCCGAAGGGGCGCGTGATCGGCCGCCACGTGGGCCTGTCCTTCTACACCCTGGGCCAGCGCCAGGGCCTGGGCATCGGCGGCATCAAGGAGAAGGGCGCGCAGCGCGGCGGTGGCGAGCACGCGCCCTGGTTCGTGGCCCGCAAGGACATGGCGAAGAACACGCTGTGGGTGGTGCAGGGCCACGAGCACCCGTGGCTGCAGTCCTCCGCCCTCGAGGCCGACGACGCGAGCTGGATCGCCGGCGAGCCGCCGCCCCCCGGCGCCTATGCGGCCAAGACCCGCTACCGCCAGGCCGACGCGCCGTGCACGCTGACGCGCACCCGCGACGGTTTCCGGCTCGATTTCGACGACCCGCAGTGGGCCGTGACACCCGGCCAGTCGGCCGTCCTCTACGATGGCGAGGTCTGCCTGGGCGGCGGCGTGATCGCCGCCGCGCACGCCGCCGAAGCCCCCCAACCACAAGCCGCCACGTGAGCCCCGCCCTCAGCGCGCTCTGTTACCTGCAGGCCTGGGAGCAGCGCTCCGGGATCCCCGGCGGCATCGCCTTCGAGCCGCTGCTGCGCCGCCTCGCCCTCGACCACTCGCCTGCGAGCCTGGCCCGCGTCGACGTCTTCCTCGATGCCCTGCGCACGGCGAAGAAGCCGCAGCGCGAGGCCTTCCTGGCCGACGCGCCGGGGCAGAACCTGCTGTACCTGCTGGCGTTCTACGTCGCCGACGTGGTGGGCCGCACGCTGCACTGCGCGCCGGAATGGATCGCCCACCAGCACTCCGGGCTGGCGCGGCTCGAGGGCGCGCTGGGCCAGCGCAGCTTCGAGACCAGCATCGTCTGCAACTTCCCCGGCGCGGGCGCGCGCCTGGCGGACTTCGCGCCGCTGGTGGCGATCAGCGGCCGGCTGTTCGGCGGCACCGACAAGAGCGTGGCCTTCAGCGCCGGCGCGCTCATCCCGCCCGCGCTGCAGGCCAGCGCCCTGCCGCTGCCGGCGGCGCCCGGCTTCGGCTATCCCTTCGAGCTGCAGGAAGCGATCTCGCGCTGCGGCGCCCGCGACCGCGCCGCGCTGGAGATCCAGCCGCCGGCCTGGGCCCAGAACGACCCGCTGGCCAGCTTCTTCGCCGCAGTGCCGCACGTGCTGCGCCACGGCCGCGTGGCCTGGGGCGCGGTGATCCAGGCCAACCAGGCGCTCCTCGCGCCCGAGGCGCCCGGCGGCGCGCCGGGCGAAGTGGTCTACGACCCGACCGGCCGCGCGCCCGCCGCTGCGCTCGACGACGTGGCACAGGCCCTGCTGGCGCTCAAGGGCCAGGCGTTCGAGGACCCGGCGCTGGCCGGCGTCTCGAAGTACCTCGCCGACGAGAACACGCGCGCCTTCGGGCTCGACGTGCCGCCGGCGATCAGCCCCTACCCGCTGAAGATCGCCACCACCTACTTCGACCGCGGCTACCTCCCGGCCCGGGTGCTGGCGCACCGCACCTTCCCGGTCGTCCTCAGCCCGGTGCAGCCCGGCATCGTGCTGTTCCTGCCGGCGGTGCTGTGGCCGGCGGTGCTGCTGCAAGGCTGGCGGAGTTGAGTCGAGCGGTTTGCGGGCTGCGTGCCGGCACCTGAACGCCGCCTGACCCCGCGAGTAAGTGGAAGCACTTAGCGCCAGGGCGCGGGCGAAGCGCTACACCCTGCTCATGCGCGTGCTGCTGGTGGAAGACGATCCGACCCTGCGCCAGGTGATCCGGCGCAGCCTGGAGGACGCCGGATGCCGCGTCGACGAGGCCGGCGACATCGCCGCCGGCGACCACGTCTGGCGCATCCAGTCCTTCGACGTGGTGGTGCTGGACCTGAACCTGCCCCATTCCGGCCATGCGCTCAGCGGCCTGGGCAGCGGGCTGGCGCTGCTGCGCGCGGCCCGCGCCCGCGGCGACCGCACGCCGGTGCTGGTGCTGACGGCGCGCAACCGCACGTCCGAGCGCATCGAGGGCCTCAACGCCGGCGCCGACGACTACCTGGGCAAGCCCTTCGACCTCGACGAACTCGAGGCCCGCCTGCGCGCCCTGGTGCGCCGCAGCCAGGGCACGGCCGACCACGTGCAGGTCGGGGCGCTCGCGCTGGACCGGCGCGCCCGCCGGATCCTGCTGCACGGCGAGCTGCTGCAGCTGCCGGCGCGCGAGTTCGAGGTGCTCTGGGAGCTGATGACGCCCGCCGGCCGGGTGGTGAGCAAGCGCGAGCTGTCGGTCAAGCTGTCCGATCTCGACGAGCTGCTGACCGAGAACGCGCTCGAGGCCTTCATCTCGCGGCTGCGCAAGCGCCTGGTCGACTCGGGGGTGCACATCCGCACCCTGCGCGGGCTGGGCTACGTGCTGGAGGAGGCCCGGTGAAGCTGCGGCGCGGCCGGCCGTCCCTGCGCCAGAACGTCCTGCGGCACGTGCTGCTGTGGCTCGGGCTGGCGTGGCTGCTCGGCTCGGGCGCCGCGGTCGGCGTCGGCCAGTGGTTCACGCAGCGTGCCTTCGACCGCTCGCTGCTCGACGACGCCTACCTGCTCGCCTCCAAGGTGCAGGTGCGCGACCAGCGGCTCGCCTTCCAGCTCTCGCCGCGCGAGGTGGAGGACGTGCTGTTCGACCAGCGCGAAACCATGCTGTTCACGGTGCGCGGCCCCGACGGCGCGCGGCTCGCCGGGAATGCGCAGCTGCCCGCCCCCCGGCGGATTGCCCCGGCGGGGCACAGCTTCCACGATGCCGAGATCGAAGGGCAGCGCTTCCGGGTGGTGGCGCTGGCGGTCACGGAGCCGGCGGCCTTCTCCGTCACGGTGGCGCAGAGCACCAGCGAACGTTCCGATCTCGTGCGCGAGCTGCTGTTCTTCTCGCTGGCGCCGCAGCTGCTGCTGCTGGCGGTGCTGGCGTGGCGCCTGCGCCGCTCGATCGCGCAGGACATCGCGCCGCTGTCGCAGCTGCGCACGGCGGTGGAGGCGCGCCAGGCCGGCGACTTCACGCCGGTGCCGGTGCAGGCCGACTCGGCCGAGGCGCACGACCTGGCGCAGGCGATCAACCTGCTGCTCGGGCGGCTGGCGGAAAGCGCCCGCGCCCAGCGCGAATTCACCGGCAACGTGGCGCACGAACTGCGCACGCCGCTGGCCGGCATCCGGGCGCAGGCGGAATACGGCCTGCGCCACCGCGATCCGGAAGTCTGGCGCGAGCAGCTGCAAGGCATCGCCGCCAGCGAGACGCGGGCCAGCCAGGCGCTGG
>NZ_DASSVG010000347.1:0-2787 GCF_035706265.1 Ramlibacter sp.
GGTCGTACTCCGCCAGGTAGACGCCGGCCAGGATGCCGATCGGCGTGCCGACGAAGGTGGCCAGCGCCACCATCAGCACCGAGCCCCAGATCGCGTTGAGCAGGCCGCCCGCTTCGTCGGGCGGCGGCGTCATCTCGCTCAGGGTGGACCAGGCCAGGCCGCCGAAGCCCAGCCGCACCGTCTCCACGAGGATCCAGACCAGCCAGAACACGCCGAAGGCCATGGCGGCCAGCGACAGCGCCAGCGCGATGCGATTGACGCGCTTGCGGGCGCGGTACTTGCGCTCGGCGACGTTCATGCGGGAGCTCCCTCGCCGCGGCGCAGGCGCGCCAGCAGCAGCTTGGAAAGCGACAGCACCACGAAGGTGATGAAGAACAGCACCAGGCCCAGGTAGACCAGGGCCGACTGGTGCATGCCGGCGGCCGCTTCGGCGAATTCGTTCGCGAGTGCCGACGTGATGCTGTTGGCGGGAGCGAACAGGCTGAGCGTGTCGAGCTGGTTGAAGTTGCCGATCACGAAGGTGACTGCCATCGTCTCGCCCAGGGCGCGGCCCAGCCCCAGCATGACGCCGCCGATGACGCCGCTCTTGGTGTACGGCAGCACCACGCGGAACATCACCTCCCAGGTGGTGGAGCCGAGCGCGTAGGCCGACTCCTTCAGCATGGTGGGCGTCACCTCGAAGACGTCGCGCATCACCGCCGCGATGAAGGGGATGATCATGATGGCCAGGATGACCCCGGCGGCGAGGATGCCGATGCCCACCGGCGGGCCCGAGAACAGCGCCTGCAGCACCGGCACGCCTTCGAAGGCGGATTGCAGCGGCTGCTGCACCCAGGTAGCGAGGAGCGGGCCGAACACCAGCAGGCCCCACATGCCGTAGACGATGGAAGGCACGGCGGCGAGCAGTTCGATTGCAGTGCCCAGCGGCCGCTTCAGCCAGGCGGGCGAGAGCTCGGTGAGGAACAGCGCGATGCCGAAGCTCACGGGCACCGCGATCAGCAGGGCGATCAGCGAGGTGGCAATGGTTCCGTAGATCATCACGGCGCCGCCGAAGGATTCGGCCACCGGGTCCCACGTCGTGCTGGTGAAGAAGCCGAGCCCGTAGCGCTCGATCGCCGGCCAGGCGCCCGCCAGCAGCGAAAGGAGGATGCCGGCCAGCAAGGCCAGCGTGAGCAGGGCCGCGGCGCGCGCCGCGCCGGCGAAGAGGACGTCGATCGCGACGCCGGCGCGCACGCGGCGCGCCGGGTTCGATCGCCGGAGGGGAATTTCAGGGTTCGCGGAGAGTGTGGAGGCTTGTTGCATCGGGAGGCCTGTCGCGGACGACTCTAGGGGGCTTCGGTGACAGTTCCGTGACACCTCCCGTTCACGCCCTCAGTGGAAGGCGACCGCCCTGCCCGAGGCGTCCCTGATCTCGCTCGCCCAGAGCTTTTCCACCTGTGCCTTCACCGCGGCCGGCATGGGCACGTAATCGAGGTCGTCGGCGGTCTTGTCGCCGTTCCTGTAGGCCCACGCGAAGAACTTGAGCGCCGCCGCGCCCTGCGCCGGCTTGACCTGCGCCTTGTGCATCAGGATGAAGGTCGCGCCCGTGAGCGGCCAGGCGTCGGCGCCCGGCTGATGCGTGAGGATCTGGTGGAAGCTGCGGCTCCAGTCGGCGCTGGCCGCCGCGGCCTTGAAAGCCTTGTCCTCCGGCGCGACGAAGCGGCCTGCCGCGTTCTGCAGCAGCACGTGCTTCATCCTGTTCTGCTTCACGTAGGCGTATTCGACGTAGCCGATCGCGTTGGGCAGCCGGCCCACGAAAGCCGCGACGCCTTCGTTGCCCTTGCCGCCGGCGCCGGTCGGCCAGTTGACGGCGGTGCCCTCGCCCACCCGGGCCTTCCACTCCGGGCTGACCTTGGACAGGTAGTTGGTGAACAGGAAGCTGGTGCCGGAGCCGTCGGCGCGGCGCACAGGGGCGATGGCTGCGTCCGGCAGGTTCAGGCCCGGGTTGAGCGCCTGGATCGCCGCGTCGCTCCACTTCGCGATCTTGCCAAGGTAGATGTCGGCCAGGACGGGGCCGCTCAGGCGCAGCTGACCCGCGGCGACGCCCTGGATGTTGACTACCGGCACCACGCCGCCGATCACGGTGGGGAACTGCACCAGGCCCTTGGCCTTCAGGTCCTCGTCCTTCAGCGGCGCATCGGAAGCCCCGAAGTCCACCGTCTTCGCCTCGATCTGCTTGAGGCCCGCGCCGGAGCCGACCGACTGGTAGTTGATCTTCGCGCCGGTGGCCTTGTGGTAGTCGGAAGCCCACTTGGCGTACAGCGGCGCCGGGAAGCTGGCGCCGGCGCCCGTGACGTCCTGGGCGGCGGCGAAGCCGTGGAAGGCGAAGGCCGCGAGGGCGGCGGCGGTACGCGAGCGGAAGGTCATGCGTGCTTTCAGAGTGGTCGTTGGCATGCGACGCACTCTAGGG
Source organism: Ramlibacter sp. (assembly GCF_035706265.1). Taxonomy (GTDB): domain Bacteria; phylum Pseudomonadota; class Gammaproteobacteria; order Burkholderiales; family Burkholderiaceae_C; genus Ramlibacter. Next base: position 2,450 of record NZ_DASSVG010000347.1, read on the forward strand.
ACGCGCTGTGACAGGAGCGTGACACGCACGCCAAGAGCCCCAAATCGGGATAGGGGCCGGTCAATGTAGGCCGGGCCCCTCCCACACCACCCGGCATGCGGGTCCGCACCGGGCGGTTCGAGAAGTTGAGGTCAGGAGAATCGAGGCACTCTCAGGCGATCGAAGTAGGCCACGGGCATTGATCGCCTCTTCCGCGCCTTCGGGCGAAAGCGCAGGCTCGAAGCTGAGGCGCTGCCTCGTCAAGTTGGTGGAGTTGGAACGGAGAGAAGGGTCCGCGAGAATGCGCATAGCCATAGTGGCCTCCTGAACAGGTTACTGTGGTCAGAGGTCGGTCGGTG
>NZ_DASSVG010000348.1:0-3326 GCF_035706265.1 Ramlibacter sp.
TTCGGCGGCAGCCACGCCGGCCACAACGGCCTGCGCGACATCCACGCGCAACTGGGCACGGACGACTACTGGCGCCTGCGCATCGGCATCGGCCACCCGGGCGTGAAGTCCGAAGTCGTGAACTGGGTGCTGAAGAAGCCGGCCCCCGAGCAACGCACCGCCATCCAGGAATGCGTCACCCGTACGCTCAAGGCCTTCCCGGCGCTGATCGCCGGCGAGATGGAGAAGGCCACGCTCATCGTGCACACGCACAAGGCGCCGCGGCCGAAGCCGCCGCGCCCCGAAGGGACCTGAACCCCAACCACCCCCGAGAGGAGGCTCACGTGACGAACAAGATCCTGCTGATCGCCCTGGCGTTGTACGGCGCCGGGGCCGGCGCGCAGACGGTCTGGCGCTGCGGCAACAGCTACGGCCAGCAGCCCTGCGCCGGCGGCACGCCCGTCACCCTCTCGGAGCCGGTGAGCGGCCACCCTACCGGCAAGCGCGTGGCCGACATGGAGGCGAAGCTCGCCGCCGACCTGGAAAAGGCCCGCCTGGCGCAGGAGCGCAACGCGCCCAAGGCGATCGTGATCGGCCCCGTGGAAGCCCCGCCGATCGATGCGCCGGCCGGCGCCCGGTCCAGGTCCGGCAAGCCGGACCAGTTCACCGCCGCCTCGCCGGGGCCGGCGAAGGAAAAGAAGTCGAAGCCGAAAAAGAAGGAGCGCTGAGGGCTTCTTACTCCCTCCCCCCCTGGGGGAGGGCACCGGGGTCCCCGGGAAAAAGCCTCGCGCTTTTTTCCGGGGTGGAGGTGGGGGTGGGGGCGCTCTCCGCGTCCGCAGCGCTCGCGCCGCCCGCTGCACCCCCCGCCTTCGTCTTCTCCACGCTCACCAGCCGCTGGTACTTCTGCCACAGCGTCTCCCGGCTCTCGACCCGCTTCGGGTCCACCGGGATGCACGCCACCGGGCACACCTGCACGCACTGCGGCTCGTCGAAGTGGCCCACGCACTCGGTGCAGCGGTCCGGGTCGATCTGGTAGATCTCGGGGCCGAGGGAGATGGCCTGGTTCGGGCACTCCGGCTCGCAGACATCGCAGTTGATGCACTCGTCGGTAATCATCAATGCCATGACGCTCTGACTCCGGAAGGCGGGAAGACCACTTCTGGCATTATCGCCCGCGCATGAGTCTCTTCCTGGCCAAGCGGCTGATCACCCTCATCGCGACCCTGACAGGCACCTCGCTGGTGGTCTTCCTCGTGCTGGAAGTCCTGCCGGGGAACGCCGCGCAGGTGCTGATGGGGCCGGACGCCTCCCCCGAAGCGGTGGCCGCGCTGGCGCAGAAGCTGGGCCTGGACCGCCCCGCCATCGAGCGCTACTGGGAATGGATCCGCGGCATGGCGCATGGCGACCTGGGCCTGAGCTACGCGTACAGCACGCCCGTGGGCGAGCTGGTGCTGGAACGCCTGAGCCTCACCGTGCCGCTGGCCCTGATGGCCATGACGCTCACGACCCTGCTGGCCTTCGTGGCGGGCATCTATGCCGCCTCGCGCCACAACAAGCTGGGCGACGTCGGCATCATGGGGCTCACCCAGGTCGGCATCGCGATCCCCAACTTCTGGTTCGCGATCCTGCTGATCCTGCTGTTCTCGGTGCACCTGGGGTGGTTTTCGGCCGGCGGCTTCCCGGGCTGGGAGGAAGGCGTGCTGGAGGGCCTGCGGGCGCTGCTGCTGCCCGCGCTGTCGCTGGCGGTGGTGCAGTCGGCCATCCTCGCGCGGATCATGCGTTCCTCGGTGCTGGAGGTCTCGCGCGAGGACTTCGTGCGCACGGCGCGCGCCAAGGGCGTCTCGCAGCGCGGCGCCCTGTGGGGCCACGTGCTGCGCAACGCGCTGATCCCGGTGGTCACGGTGATGGGCCTGCAGTTCGCCGAGCTGCTGGCGGGAACCATCGTCGTGGAAAGCGTGTTCTACCTGCCGGGGCTCGGCCGCCTGATCTTCCAGTCGATCGCCAACCGCGACCTGATCGTGGTGCGCAACTGCGTGATGCTGCTCGCGGCCATGGTGGTGCTGGTGAACTTCGTGGTCGACGTGCTCTACGCCGTGATCGACCCGCGCGTGAAGGCGGCGGACCTGTGAGCTGGCGGGCCCTTCGCCATCCCAGCTTCGCGGTCGGCCTGGTCCTGAGCCTGCTGGTGCTGTTCGCCGCGGCGCTGTCCTTCGTGTGGACGCCGCACGACCCGTACGAGATCGACATGGCCTTGAAGCTCAGGCCGCCCGATGCGCACTACTGGCTCGGCACCGATGCCTTCGGGCGCGACGTGGCCTCGCTGCTGCTGGTGGGCGCCCGCGCCTCCATCGCGGTGGGCATCATCGCCGTGGGCATCGGGCTCGCGATCGGCACGGCGCTGGGCCTGCTCGCCTCGGCCAGGCGCGGCTGGGTCGAGGAGGCGATCATGCGGCTGTCGGATTTCGGCTTCGCCTTTCCCGCCATCCTCTCCGCGATCATGCTGACGGCGGTGTTCGGGCCGGGCATGGTCAACGCGATCATCGCCATCGGCATCTACAACATCCCCACCTTCGCGCGCATCACGCGCGCCTCGGCCAATGCGGTATGGGGGCGCGAATTCGTGCTGGCCGCGCGGGCCTGCGGCAAGGGCGGCTTCGCGATCACGATGGAGCACGTGCTGCCCAACATCCTGTCGGTGCTGATCGTGCAGGCAACGATCCGCTTCGCCATCGCCATCCTCGCCGAAGCGGCGCTGTCGTACCTGGGCCTGGGCACGCAGCCGCCGCAGCCCTCCTGGGGCCGCATGCTGAGCGAGGCGCAGACGCTGCTGTTCCAGGCGCCGCTGCTGGGGGTGTTCCCCGGCGTCGCCATCGCCGTCGCGGTGCTGGGGCTCAACCTGCTGGGCGACGGTCTGCGCGATATCTACGACCCGCGGCTGGCGCGGAAGCGTTGACGACGATGGCGCTGCTCGAAGTCAGGGACCTCTCGGTCGAACTCCAGACCCACCGCGGCCCGGCGTATGCCGTGCGCGACGTGAGCTTCTCGCTGCAGCCGGGCGAGACGCTGGGGCTGGTGGGCGAATCCGGCAGCGGCAAGTCGATCACCGTGCTGGCACTCATGGGCCTGCTTCCGGAGCACGCGCGCGTCACCGGCAGCATCGTCTTCGAAGGCAAGGAAGTGGTCGGCCAGCCCGAGCGCGCCATGTGCGCGCTGCGCGGCGACCGCATCGGCATGATCTTCCAGGAGCCGATGACGGCACTCAACCCGGTGCACACGGTGGGCCACCAGGTCGCCGAGCCGCTGCGGCTGCACCGCGGCATGAACGCCTCCGCGGCCCGCAAGGAGGC
>NZ_DASSVG010000349.1:0-3426 GCF_035706265.1 Ramlibacter sp.
ACGAACAGCGAGATGCCCTTGCTGCCCTGCGGCGCGTCCGGCAGGCGGGCCAGCACCAGGTGCACGATGTTGGGCGTCATGTCGTGCTCGCCGGCGGAGATGAAGATCTTGGTGCCGGTGAGCTTGTAGGTGCCGTCGGCCTGCGGTTCGGCCCTGGTGCGCAGCAGGCCCAGGTCGGTGCCGCAGTGCGGCTCGGTCAGGCACATGGTGCCGGTCCACTCGCCGCTCACCAGCTTGCCCAGGTAGAGGCGCTTCTGCTCCTCGGTTCCGTGCGCGTGCAGGGCCTCGTAGGCGCCGTGCGAGAGGCCGGGGTACATGGTCCAGGCCTGGTTGGCGCTATTGAGCATCTCGTAGAGGCACTGGTTCAGCACGAAGGGCAGGCCCTGGCCACCGAACTCGGGATCGCAGGACAGCGCCGGCCACCCGCCTTCGACGTACTTGGCATAGGCCTCCTTGAAGCCCTGCGGCGTGGTGACCTCGTGCGTCTTCGGGTCGAGCGTGCAGCCCTGCTCGTCGCCGATGCGGTTGAGGGGCTGCGTCACCTCGCTGGCGAACTTGCCGCCCTCCTCCAGCACCGCGTTGATGGTCTCGACGTCGATGTCGGCGTGGCGCGGGCAGGGCTTGAGCTCCTCGGCCAGGTTGAACACTTCGTGGATCACGAACTGCATGTCGCGCAACGGCGGGGTGTACGTGGGCATGGTCTTCTTACTCCTTGGCGTTCTTGGCCGCGCGGGCGGGTTTGGAAAGGGACTTGGCGGCGGGCGACGGGGTCGCGCCGTAGCGTTGCAGGATGTGCTCGAAGCCCGTGTTGGCGTGGGCGATCGAGTCGGGAACCTTGAGGAAGCGCGCCTCGTAGTGCAGCGCGAGGATCAGGCCGTGGATCTCGAACAGCATCTGCTCCTCGTCGGTCGCGGCGTCGATGTGGCCCTCCTCCTTGGCCATGGCGATGGCGCGCTTCATCGCCTCGTGCCAGGTCTGGACCGAGGATGCGAGGGCGTCGCGCACGGGGCCGGGGCGGTCGTCGAATTCGACGGCGCCGCTGATGTAGATGCAGCCGGAATCGAGCTCGATCGAAGTGCGCTTCATCCAGTTGGCGAACATCGCGCGCAGGCGCGGCAGGCCGCGCGGCTCGGCCAGGGCGGGATAGAACACCTCCTGCTCGAAGCGCGCGTGGTACTCGCGCACCACGGAGATCTGCAGTTCCTCGCGCGAGCCGAAGTGGGCGAAGACGCCCGACTTGCTCATTTGCGTGACTTCGGCCAGGGCCCCGATGGACAGGCCCTCCAGGCCGATCTGCGTGGCCAGCCCCAGGGCGGCATCGACGATGGCCGCCTTGGTCTGCTGGCCCTTGTGCAGGGCCTTGCCCTCGCGCGCGCGGGCGGGCTTCACGGGCAGTGCGGTAACGGACATGGTCGGATGGGTTGAGCCAAAAATAAAACGAACGATCGTTCGATTTTGACCTATTTTCGGCCGGATTGGTTTGGAGCGGCGGCTCTAGAGCGGCGCCCCGGGTTTTCCCCCAGCCCTGCCGTTCCAAGCCAACGCTACAGTCGCGCTCCACTACTCCTCGAGAGGACTGCACTATTCCCGCCACCGCCCTCGCCGCCGAACCGGGCGTCAGCCGCTACGCCGCCATCGCCGCCGCCCTGCGCGCCCGGGTGCAGGCGGGCGAGTGGCCGCCCGGCACGGCCCTGCCTTCCGAACAGGCGCTCGCGGTGCAGCACGGGGTGGCGATGGCCACGCTGCGGCGCGCGCTGGAATTGCTCGCGTCGCAAGGCCTGCTCGAACGCATCCACGGCCGCGGCACCTTCGTGCGCGCGGCGATGACGGGCGCGCCCATGCTGCGCTTCTTCCGCTTCGGCGACGGCTCCGGCGAGGTGCCGGCCTCGCGCATCGTCTCCCGGCGCAAGACGGCCGCGTCGGCCGAAGTCGCCCAGCGCCTGGGCATCGCCCGCGGCGAGCCGGTGCTGCACCTGCTGCGCGTGCGCAGCCTGGGCGGCCGGCCGCGCCTGCTGGAGGAGATCCACCTGCCGCTGCCGCTGTTCCAGGCCCTGGCCGAGACGCCGGCGGCGGAATGGGACGACCTGTTCTATCCGATGTACGCGCAACGCTGCGGCGTGCACGTGCAGCGCGCGACCGACGAGATCGGCTTCGGCACCCTCGCCGCGGCGCAGGCCGCGCACCTGGGCCTGCCGGCCGGCCACCCTTGCGCGCGCGTCGAGCGGCGCGCCTACGACCTCGCGGGCCGCTGCGTCGAGGCGCGCACCACGTTCGGCGACGCCCACGCTTTCCACTACGCCGTCACGATCACTTGAGAAGGAGTTCCATGTCCCGCATCACCCGCCGAACGCTGCTGGCCACCGCCGGCGCCGCCATCGCCGCGCCCATGCTGGCGCGCGCGCAGGACACCATTGCCGGCGGCCGGCTGATTTCGCTGATCGTTTCCTATCCCGCCGGCGGCGGCGCCGACCTGATGGCGCGCCTGCTCGCGCCGCACATGGCGCAGGCGCTGGGGCAGAACGTCGTCGTCGAGAACAAGCCGGGCGCGAGCGGCCAGCTGGCCGCGGCGCAGGTCGCCCGCGCCACGCCGGACGGCTCGCAGCTGCTGCTCGACGCCTCCTCCTTCGCGGTCAATCCCTCGCTGTTCCCCAAGCTGCCGTACGACACCGCCAGCGCCTTCGCGCCGCTCGCGGTGCTGGCGCTGTTCCCGAACGTGATGGTCTGCACGCCGTCGTACGAGGCGAAGGGCGTGCGCGACGTGATCCGGATGGCGAAGGAGAAGCCGGCGCGGATCGCCTATGCGTCCTCCGGCAACGGCTCGGCGCAGCACCTGGCCGGCGCCCTGTTCGAGCAGCGCGCCGACGTGAACCTCGTGCACGTGCCGTACAAGGGCGGCGGCCCGGCCCTCAACGACGTGATGGGCGGCCAGGTGCCGCTGTTCTTCGCCAACGTGGCGTCGTCGCTGGGCCACATCCAGGGCGGCAAGCTGCGGCCGCTGGCCGTGACCAGCACGCGCCGCGCCCGCGCCCTGCCCGACGTGCCCACCATGGAAGAAGCGGGCGTCTCCGGCTACGAGGTGCTGGAATGGAACCCGGTGCTGGCCCCGGCCGGCATCGCGCCGGCGGTGCGCGCAAAACTGGGGAACGCGATCGCCAAGGCGATGGCGGAGCCGGAGGTGCTGGGCCGCGTGCGCAGCCTGAGCGGCGAGGTCTTCACCGGCGGGCCGGAGCAGGCTGCCGACTTCCTGCAGCAGCAGCAGGCGCTGTGGGCGCGCGTGGTACGCGAACGCAGGATCAGCGTGGGCTGAACGCTTGGACCGCGCAAGCGCTTCCCTTCCGCCCGGCTGGGACTGCCACGTCCACGTGTTCGACGGCAGGCCGGTCGCGGCCGGTGCCCACTACCAGCCCCGCACGCGGGCGCTGCCGG
>NZ_DASSVG010000350.1:0-5618 GCF_035706265.1 Ramlibacter sp.
CGAGAACCACTGGTTCACCGCCGCAGCGTCGGCGAACCGGATCACGACGATATCGGCGTGCGGGTTCGCGCCGGCGAATGTGGCGACCTGCTTTCCGCGAAACACGAGTTCGGCACCCCACGGGCGCAGCGTGTCCGGCACTCGCCTCGTGTACTCAGCCCATTTCTCCGGCGACTTGACCGTGATGTTGCCGACCAGGTACGCATGACTCATGGCTCGTGATTCCTCTTGCTGCGATCCCTCCTTGTATCACCGGATCGTGCTCTCCGTGGTCCGCCGCCCCAGCAGCATCTCGGCCGCCGTCCTTTCGAGCCAGGCGGCGTACTCGTCGTCGCTGCGGCCGCTCGCCCGCAGGCGCACGTAGGTCTCCACGCTGGAGAGCACGATCCAGGTGTCGACGATCTGGTCGAAGCCCAGGTCGGTGCGCAGCCACCCCCGGTCGCGCAACACGCCGAGCATCCGCTCGTTCTGGCGGCGGATCGCCACAAGGAATTCGACGAAGGTCTCGCGCAACTCGGGATCGGAATGGGCCGCGCAAGTCAGCGCCACCCAAACCCCCGCGGAGCCCGCGTTGACGGTGCGCATCGTGGCGGCAGCCAGGGGAGCCACTTGCTCGGGCCGGGTCAGCGCCAGGAAGGCCCGGCCTACGTCCAGGTCGCGCACGTCCCGGTCGCCTTCGATCCCGAACGACGTGTATTCCACGGCGGCCCGGATGAGCGCGGCCTTGGGGCCGTTCTTCTGCACCGTCTCCACGGAGACCTGCGCGCGCTCCGCGATCTTCGCGAGCGTCGTGCCCGGATAGCCGAGCTCGCTGAACAGCGACGCAGCCGCCGCAACGATGCGCTGGCGCGTTTCGGCCGCTTGCCGCTGCCGCAATTCCGACTGGTAAGCGCGTGGCCGCGGCGACGTCATGGATTCATTGACTCCGGTTCTGGCGGATTGGATACTGCGCCACCGCATTGAATTATAGACGCCCGCGCCGGAAGGTTCTCGACATGGCTTCGATCCTCATTGCTACCGTCCCCATCCACGGCCACGTGACCCCGCTGCTGGCCGTGGCGCGCCACCTCGTCGCGCGTGGCGACCGGGTGCGCTTCCTCACCGGTTCGCGCTTCGCCGCGGCGGTGCGCGCCACCGGCGCGGACCACCTGCCGCTGCCGGCCACGGCCGATTTCGACGATCGCATCGACCTGAACGACCGCTTCCCCGAGCGTGCCAAGCTCTCCGGCCCGCGTTCGCTCGCGTTCGACATCATCGAGCTGTTCACCCGGCCCGCCCGGGCGCAGTACGACGCCGTCATGGCCGCCCATGCCGCCGAGCCGGTGGACGCGCTCCTCGTCGATCCGGCCTTCGCCGGCGCCGCCTTCGTCCTCGGCCACCCGCGTGCGTTGCGGCCCGCCGTCGTCCTGTGCGGCGTGCTGCCACTTTCGGTGGCCAGTCGCGATACCGCGCCTTTCGGCATGGGCCTCGCGCCCCTGGGCGGCGCCGCCGGCCGCATGCGCAACGCGCTCCTCGCTTTCGTCGCCGGCCGCATCCTGGCTCCGGCCCAACGTGTGGCCGAAGGGATGTTCCGCGAAGTGCATGGCAGGGCCTTGCCCGGCCCGATCCTCGACTGGGCCCGCCACGCCGATGCGATCGCGCAGTTCACCGTGCCGGAGTTCGAGTACCCGCGCTCCGACGCGCCGTCCAACCTGCACTTCGTGGGCCCCATTTCCGCGTCGGGATCGGCGGCGCCGCGGCCCTCGTGGTGGGCGGACCTGGAGGGGCAGCGCGCCATCGTGCACGTAACCCAGGGCACCATCGCCAACAAGGACTTCGGCCAGCTGGTCGGCCCCACACTCCAGGCCCTGGCCGACGAAGACGTTCTCGTGCTGGTGGCCACGGGCGGCCGGCCCCTCGACACGCTGCCGCCGCTGCCCGCGAATGCACGTGCGGCCGAATTCCTTCCCTATGACGAACTGCTGCCGAGAGTCGACGTGTTCGTCACGAATGGCGGCTATGGCGGCGTGCAGTACGCGTTGCGCTACGGGGTGCCGATCGTGGTGAGCGGTGGGCAGGAGGACAAGCCGGAAGTGGGCGCCCGGGTCGCGTGGTCCGGCGTGGGCCGCCGCCTGCAACGGGTGTCGCCCCGGCCGGCGGAAATCCGGCAGGCCGTCCGGGCGGTGCTGCACGACGGCCGCTACCGCACTGCGGCAGCAGCCATGGCGCAACGGATGGCGCGCAGCGGCGGGCTCGAGGCCCTGTCCCGCATCGTCGACGATGTGATCCTTTCTCGCGTCGCACCGGCGACGACGCAGCCCCTGCGAGCCGGATCAGGCTTCGTTTTCCACGCCTGACGGGGCCTCGGCCCCTGCGCCATCCACCGCGCCGCCCGCCGGAGCGGCTTTCGCCAGGTGCATCGCGGCCATGCGCACCAGGCCGCGCAGCCAGCGGTGCGACGCATCGTGGTGCGAGCGGTCGTGCCAGAGCTGGTAGAAGCGCATGCGCGGGAACTCCAGCGGCAGCTGCACGACGGCCAGGGGCAGCACCCGCGCGAAGTGCTCCGCGAAGTGGCGGGCCGTGGTGAAGATCAGGTCGGTGTGCACCAGCATGTAGGGCGCCGCTTCGAAGTACGGGACCACCACGCGCTGGTCGCGCGCCAGCTTCTGGCCGGCCAGGAAGGTCTCGACCACGCCGCGCTGCGCCATCGAATAAGGCATCGGCACGACGTGCGGCGACGCCAGGTACTGCTTGAGCGTCAGCGCCCCGGACGCCGGTGCGCTCCTGCGTCCCATCAGGGCGACGAGCTCGTCCTCCAGCAGCACGGACAGGTGCATGCCCTCGGGCGGCTGCGGCCAGTTGCCGATCACGATGTCCAGTTCGCCATTGGCCAGCGCCCGCTCGTAGTCGAAGTCGCGCGAGAGCGGATGGATCACGAGCCGCGCCTTGGGGGCCTCGCGCCGCAGGTGCTCGACGAGGCCGGCGACGAAGCTCATGGCCAGGTAGTCGGGCGAGGCGATGTGGAAGGTCTGCTGGCTCGATGAAGGATCGAACGCCACCGGGCCGGCGAGCATGCGATCGATTTCCTCCAGTGCGTTGCGGGCGTGCTCGCGCAGTTCGAGGGCGCGCTGGGTCGGCACCATGCCGCTGCGCTCGCGCACCAGGAGCGGATCGCCGAAGGCCTCGCGCAGGCGGCGCAGGGCGCTGCTGATCGCGGGCTGCGACAGGTTCAGCCGGATCGCGGTGCGGGACACGCTGCGTTCGGCCACCAGCGTGGTCAGCACGCGCAGCAGGTGGGCATCGATGGATGCGCCCGCGTGCGCGAGGGCGGCGTTGCGCGGTGGGTGCTGCTGTGCCATCTGGACCTCGGCCGCAGGGTACCAGTATTTGATTCTGCTATGCCCGGTATCACCAGCCCGGTGCGTGCGGCGCCGGGCCCGGACCTAGAGTGCGGCCCACACAGCGATACAGGAGACGACATGAGCACTGTGGCAGCACCCTGGGCCCGGCCCGCCGGGACCACCCGTTCCGAGCTGGACGGCGTCTACCGGAAGATCTTCTTCCGCCTCGTTCCCTTCCTCATGATGCTCTGGGTGCTGGCCTGGATCGACCGGGTCAACATCGGCTTCGTCAAGCTGACCATGCTCGACGACCTGAAGTGGAGCGAGGCGGTGTACGGCCTGGGCGCCGGCATCTTCTTCCTCGGCTACTTCTTCTTCGAGGTGCCGAGCAACCTGCTGCTGCAGAAGATCGGCGCCCGCAAGACCATCATGCGCATCACCATCGGCTGGGGCCTCACCAGCGTGGCGATGATGTACGTGACGACGCCGGAGTGGTTCTACGTCGCCCGCTTCGTCCTCGGCGTGTTCGAGGCCGGCTTCTATCCCGGCATCATCCTGTACCTCACGTACTGGTTCCCCACCGACCGCCGGGCCAAGGCCTTCGGCATGTTCATGTCGGCCTCCGCACTCGCGGGCGTGGTCGGCGGGCCGCTGGCCGGCAGCATCATGGGCGGACTCAACGGCGTCAACGGCTGGGCCGGCTGGCAGTGGGTCTTCCTGCTCGAGGGCATCCCGTCGGTCATCGCCGGCATCGTCACCTTCTTCTACCTCACGGACAAGCCGGAGCAGGCGCGCTGGCTGAGCCGGCGCGAGCGCGACCTCGTCCATGGCGACCTCGAACGCGACCACCAGTCCATCGGACCGCGCCAGCACAGCATGCTCGCTTCGCTGCGCGAAGGCCGGATGTGGCTGATGATCCTGATCTACTTCTGCATCATCGCGGCCAACTCGTCGCTCACCTTCTACGGCCCGACGCTGGTCAAGGAAGTGGGCTTCAAGAGCCCGCTGGCGGTCGGCTGGATCATGGCCGTGGCCTACCTCTGCGGCGCCGCCGGCATGATCTACAACGGCATCCGCTCGGACCGGCACCAGGAGTCGCGCTGGCATTGCGGCGTGGCGGCGGCACTCGGCGCGGGCTCCATCCTGGTCATCGCCCTGGTCCTCGACGCCAGCCCGCTGCTGACGCTCGTGGCACTCACGCTGGCCATCGTCGGCACGATGAGCGCCATCCCGGTGTTCTGGCAGATGCCCAACCGCTTCCTCTCGGGCACGGCGGCCGCCGGCGGCGTCGCGCTGATCAACTCGATCGCGAACCTGGCGGGCTTCGGCGCGCCCTGGATGCTGGGCATCATCAAGACCGAAACCGGCGCCCTCTCGGCCGGCCTGTATGTCGTGGCCGCCGTCGAGGTCTGCGCCACGCTGCTGATCCTGGCGTTCATTCCGCGCTTCCACAAGACCCGGCCCGTCGAGGGCGAGCCCAGCCTCGCCCACTGAGGGCCGAACACCAGCGAACCGAGCCGAGCACATGACCACTCCGACCCCAACGCGACCCGCCCTGGAGCTGGCGGAGATCAACGCCATGGACCGCGACCGCTTCGTGGCCTGCCTGGGCGCGACCTTCGAGCACGCGCCCTGGGTGGCCGAAGGCGCCTGGGCCGCGCGCCCCTTCGCCAGCGTCGACGCGCTGCACGCCACCATGATCGAGATCGTGCGGCGCGCCCCGCCGGCCGTCCAGATCGACTTTCTCTGCGCGCACCCCGAACTGGCGGGGCGCGAGGCGCAGGCCAGCACGCTGACGGACCACTCGCAGCGCGAACAGGCAAGTGCAGGCCTGGACGCCCTGTCGCGCGAGGAGATGGCCGAGATGAGCCGCCTCAACGCCGAATACCGCCGGCGCCACGGTTTTCCCTTCATCATCGCCGTGCGCCGCCACACCAAGGCGCAGATCTTCGAGGCGCTGCGCAGCCGTGTCGGCGGAGACACGGTGAGCGAATTCGTCGAGGCCTTCGACCAGATCGCCTTCATCACCCGGGCGCGCCTGCGGGCGCTGGTGCCGGTGCGTTGAGCCATGGGCGACATCTCCACACGCCCCCTTCAGGCGGATCCGGAGCGCGAGCGCCTCGACGCGGAGTACATGGGCCGCGCCATCCAGGCTTCGCGCGAGAGCCTCGAGGCCGGCGATATGCCGTACGGCGCGGTGCTGGTGTCGGGCGGCGGCGACCTGCTTCCGATCCGCTGCGCGCAGACGCTGGCCGGCGCGGTGCCGCCGGTGCAGGTCGACGGGCCGATGGAGGCCGA
>NZ_DASSVG010000351.1:0-2789 GCF_035706265.1 Ramlibacter sp.
CTTCGGCTTCCCGCTGCATCCGGCCGGCAAGCCCTCAGTGGAGCGCGCAGAGCACCTCGCGCGCGTGGAGCTGCCGATGTTGTTCCTCCAGGGCACGCGCGATGCGCTGGCGGACCTCGACCTGGTCCGCGCGACGACGGCGCAGCTCGGCGAGCGTGCACGCTGCACGTCGTCGAAGGTGCCGATCACGGCTTCGAGGTGCTCAAGCGCTCGGGGCGCACGGATGCGGAGGTCATCGAGGAACTCGTGACGACGGCGGTCGAGTGGATGGCCGCGCGGGCCGGGGCCAACCCGTAGGCTGGCGCTGACCGCGCGCAACGCGCGCCGGAAGCCCAGCGCTTCGCTGCGCTCGCGCTATCGCTGGGGTTCCTTCGTCACCGCCAGCCTACGGCCCCCGCCAGCCAGGGCTGCGCTCAAATATGCAGCGCGTGCCCCAGCGCCCGCAGCGCCGTCTCCTGCACGGCCTCGCCCAGGGTCGGATGGGCGTGGATGATGCCGGCCACGTCCTCCAGCCGCGCGCCCATCTCCAGCGAATGGCAGAAGGCGGCGCTGAGTTCGGAGACGCCCTGCCCCACGGCCTGCCAGCCCAGGATCTGGTGGTTGTCCTTGCGCGCGACCACGCGCACGAAGCCTTCGGCGGCCTCCATGCTCAAGGCGCGGCCATTGGCCATGAAGGGGAAATTCGCGACCAGCGTCTCCTGTCCCGCCGCGGCGGCCTCCGCCGGCGAGAGTCCGGCCACCACCAGCTCGGGATCGGTGAAGCACACCGCGGGAATCGCCACCGGCTCGAAGCGCCGCTTCGCGCCGGCGATGATCTCCGCCACCATCTCGCCCTGCGCCATGCCGCGGTGCGCCAGCATGGGCTCGCCGGTCAGGTCGCCGATCGCCCATACGTTGCGCATCGAGGTGCGGCACTGCGCATCGACCTTCACGGCGCGGCCGTTCATGTCCAGCGCCAGCGACTCCAGGTTGAAGCCCGCCGTGCGCGGCCGCCGGCCCGCGGCGACCAGCACGTAGTCCGCCGGCAGAACGTACTCGTCGGCCTTGCTGCTGCGGATGCGCAAGCCGTTGCCACGCGCCGTGAGGCCTTCGGCGGTGCAGTTCAGGTGCAGCGTCACGCCCAGCTTTCGGAGGCTCGCCAGCACGGGCTTGGTCAGCTCCTCGTCGTAGGCTGGCAGGATCCGCCCTGTCGCTTCGACCACCGCCACTTCCGATCCGAGCTTGCGGTAGGCCGTGCCCAGTTCCAGCCCGATGTACCCGGCGCCGACCACCACCAGGTGCTTCGGGATCTTCGTCAGCGCCAGCGCCTCGGTCGAGCCGATCACCGGCCCGCCCCAGGGCAGGTCGGGCAAGGCGACGGGATCCGAGCCGGTGGCCAGCACGAGGTGCTCGCACTGGATGCGCAGCGGTTCGTCGGCCACCGCCACGTCCACCGTCTTGCCATCGACGAGGGTCGCGCGGCCCTGGACGACCTGCACGCCCGCCTTGCGCAGCAGGGCGCCGACGCCGCCGGTGAGCTTGCCGACGATGCCGTCCTTCCAGCGCTGGGTCTGCGCCAGGTCGATGCTGGCCGAGGGCACGCGGATGCCCAGCGGCGCCTCGCCCGTGTACGACTGCGTCCGCGCATAAGCGTCGGCGGCATGGATCAGCGCCTTGGAGGGAATGCAGCCGATGTTGAGGCAGGTGCCGCCCAGGCGGTCTTCCTCCACCAGCACGGTGGGCACGCCCAGCTGGCCGGCGCGGATCGCGGTGACGTAGCCGGCCGGCCCGCCGCCGATCACCAGCAGCGTGGTGTTCTTGTTCTTCATCGCGTCACTCCACGAACAGCATGGCCGGCGCTTCGAGCAGCGCGCGCACGGCCTGGATGAAGCGCGCCGCATCCATGCCGTCGATCACGCGGTGGTCGAAGGACGAGGACAGGTTCATCAGCTGGCGCGCCACGACGGCGCCGTTGCGGAACACCGGGCGCTCCACGATGCGGTTGACGCCCATGATCGCCACCTCGGGATGGTTGATGACCGGCGTGGTGACGATGCCGCCCAGCGGCCCGAGGCTCGTGATGGTGATCGTGGACCCGGCCAGTTCCTCGCGCGTGGCCTTGCCGCTGCGGGTGGCGTCGGCCAGCCGCGCGACCTCGCGCGCCAGGCCCCACACGTCCTGCGCCTCCGCGTGGCGCATCACCGGCACCGCGAGCCCCGCGTCGGTCTGCGTCGCGATGCCCAGGTGCACCGGGCGCGAGCGGGTGACCACGCCGGCGTCGTCGTCGAAGCGGGCGTTCATCTGCGGGAACTCGTCGAGCGCGAGCACCACCGCGCGGGCGATGAAGGGCAGCACCGTGAGCTTGCCGCGCGCCTCGCCGAACTTCGCATTGAGCTGCGCGCGCAGCGCCTCCAGCTCGGTGACGTCGACCTCCTCGACGTAGCTGAAGTGCGGGATGCGGCGCTTGGCCTCCTGCATCTTCTGCGCGATCTTGCGGCGCAGGCCGATGACGGGAATCGCTTCCTCGCCCTGGCGCTGGCGCAGCGCGGTGGCGCGCGCCGTCGGGCCCTGCCCGCGCGAGGCGAGGTAGACCTCGAGGTCCTCGTGCGTGATCCGGCCGGCCGGGCCGCTGCCGTGGACGAACTGCAGCTCGATGCCCAGCTCCCAGGCGCGGCGCCGGACGGCGGGCGAGGCGATGGGCTTCTCGCCCGGTGGCCGCATCGGCGCCGGCGCGGCCCGCGGCGGCTGCCCCTGCATTCCCTCCCTCCCCCTCGGGGGGAGGGCCGGGGTGGGAACGCTCCGGCCGCCCT
>NZ_DASSVG010000352.1:0-4814 GCF_035706265.1 Ramlibacter sp.
TCCAGCGAGGCCGGCTCGACGCCGTGCACGACGATGTCGGCCGGCATGGTCCCCAGCAGTTCGAGGCTGGCCAGCACGTCGGGCAGGCCGATCTGGTGCGGCGAAAGCTTGCGGCGGAAGAACTTCGGCACCGCCTCGCCCGCGATGCGCACCAGCGTGCCCGGCGCGTGGCCGGCCTTCACCACGTCCAGCACGATCAGCAGGTCGGCGCCGGCGAGGTCCTCGATCATCTCCATGCCGGAAGTGCCGCCGTCGATCACCTGCACCTCGGGCGGCAGCCGCCAACCCTGCTCCAGCGCCTCGGCCGCCCGCACGCCGGCGGCCTCGTCGCTCAGGATCGTGTTGCCGATCCCCAGCACGACTGCGCGCATCTCACACCGCCTTGACGCTGATCGCGGTGTCGTGTTCGAGATCCGTGAGGTGGATCGCGCAGGCGATGCACGGATCGAAGGAGTGCACCGTGCGCAGCACTTCCAGCGGCTGCTCGGCGTTGGCGATCGGCGTGTCCACCAGCGAGGCCTCGTAGGGGCCGGCCTCGTCCTTGTCGTTGCGCGGGCAGGCGTTCCACGTGGAGGGCACCACGCACTGGTAGTTGCGGATCTTGCCGTCGTCGATCACCACCCAGTGCGACAGCGCGCCGCGCGGCGCCTCGTGGAAGCCCACGCCCATGACCTCGCCCTTGGGGAACACCGGCGGGTTGAAGGTCTTCACGTCGCCCTTGGCGATGTTGTTCACCAGCGCCGTCCACTGCTCGGCCAGCAGGTCGACCTGCACCGCGCAGGAGATCGCGCGGGCGGCGTGGCGGCCGATGGTGGAATGCATGGCGTCCAGGCCCACGGGCGTCTTCGCCAGCGCGGAGACGGTCTCCAGCGTCTGCGTGGCGTACTTCTTGGTCGGCTCGTGGCCGGCGGCGAGCATGGTGAGCACGCGGGCCAGCGGCCCCACCTGCGCCACCTTGCCGTAGAAGGTGGGCGACTTGAGCCACGAGTACGCGCCGTCGTCCTTGAAGTCGGTGTAGTGCGGCTTGGTCTCGCCCTGGTAGGGATGCAGCGGCCCCTTCCTGTCCTGCTGGTACCAGGAGTGCTTGACCGACTCTTCCACGCCCTTCATGAAGTAGGCGTCGCCGAATTCCTTGATCGGCTTGAAGGCCTTGAGGTCGCCGCCCTCGATGAAGCCGCCCGGCAGCAGGAACTGCGTGCCCTTGGTGTCCTGCGGCAGGTCGGGCACCGCGAGGTAGTTGGTGACGCCGCGGCCGATCTTCGTCCACTCGGGATAGAAGGCGCCGACCGCCGCCACGTCGACCAGGTAGACGTTCTTGACGAAGTCCTGCAGTTCGTCGATCCAGCCCTTGAGCGCCATCAGGCGTTCCACCGTCAGCACCGCCTGCGAGTCGGTGGCGATCGGATTGGCCACGCCGCCGACGGCCACGTTCTGGATGTGCGGGGTCTTGCCACCGAGCAGCGAGACGATCTTGTTGGCGCGCCGCTGCACCTCCAGCGCCTGCAGGTAGTGCGCCACCGCCAGCAGGTTCACCTCGGGCGGCAGCTTCATCGCCGGGTGGCCCCAGTAGCCGTTGGTGAAGATGCCGAGCTGGCCGCCGTTGACGAAGCCCTTGAGCCGCTCGTGCACGCGCCGCATCTCGTGCTTCGAGTTCAGGTGCCAGCTGGAGAGGCTTTCGCCCAGCGCCGCGGCCTTGTCCGGATCGGCCTTGAGCGCGGAGGTCACGTCCACCCAGTCCAGCGCGGAGAGGTGGTAGAAGTGCACGATCTGGTCGTGGACCGAATGCGCCAGGATGACCAGGTTGCGGATGTACTGCGCGTTCAGCGGCACTTCCATCTTCAGCGCGTTCTCCACCGCGCGCACCGAGGTGATGGCGTGCACGGTGGTGCAGACGCCGCAGATGCGCTGGGTGATCGCCCAGGCATCGCGCGGGTCGCGCCCGAGCAGGATCAGCTCGACGCCGCGCCACATCTGGCCGGAGGACCAGGCCTTGCGGACCTTGCCGCCGTCGACGTCGACGTCGATGCGCAGGTGCCCCTCGATGCGGGTGATCGGGTCGATGGTGATGCGGTTGGCCATGCGTATCTCCGTTGGTTCAGGCCGCGGCGGGTTCTTCCCGCGGCAGCACGGGGAAGCGGCGCGTGATGACGATGTAGCCCAGCACCTCGATGGCGAAGAAGCCGGCGGTGACGAGGATCTCGGTGAGGGCGGGGAAGTAGTGGAAGCCCGGACCGCTGTTGAAGGTGATGAGATAGCCGTTCAGGCGGATCAGCGAGCCGCCGACCATCACGCAGATGCCGGCCAGAAACAGGTTGGCCGGGTTGCGGCGCTGCTGCACGGTGCGGATCAGCGCGTAGGGCGCGAGGAAGGCGAGGTTCTCGAACCAGAACCACATCGCCGCCCAGGTCGGCTCGAACGCGAGGCCGAGGACGCCGCGCCACATCAGGTCGCCCACCCGCAGCGCGAGGTACAGGGCCAGCACGCCCAGCATCACCTTGGCCAGCGGATCGAGCAGGTGCACCTCGATCGAGCGGCGGTAGCCGGCCGCGGCCACGCAGCTCTCGAACAGCACCACCGCCCATCCCAGCACGATGGCCGAGAGCAGGTAGACCGCGCCCTGCAGCGGCGTCTGCCACAGCGGGTGCACCTGCGAGCCCATGATCACCAGCATGGTCCCCAGCGAGGACTGGTGCATCATCGGCAGCAGCACGCCCAGCGCGATGAAGACGAACAGGAACTTCTCCAGCTTCTGCTTCGCCACGTGCAGGCCGAACTTCTCCAGCGCCACCGGCGAGAACTCGATCCACATCACCAGGATGTAGGCGGTGACGCAGGCGGCCACCTCGAACATCACCGAGTTCGGGTTGACGTAGCCGGGCCAGAAGATGTGCCAGAAGTTCCACCAGCGCCCGAGGTCGAAGAAGATGCCGGCACCGGCCAGCGTGTACCCGAACAGGCTGCCGAGCAGCGCCGGGCGCACCAGCGGGTGGTAGCGGCCGCGGTTGAAGATGTAGACCAGCAGCGCCACCGAGAAGCCGCCGCAGGCGAGCGCGGAGCCGACCATCACGTCGACCACCACCCACAGGCCCCAGGCGTAGCCGTCGTTCAGGTGGGTCACGTAGCCCAGGCCCTTGAACATCCGCACGAGCAGGATGGCGGCCATGGCCGCGACCAGGAGGCCGCACACCAGCGTGACGCGGTTCAGCAGCTTGCCGCCGACGGGCGCCGGCGCGGGATGGTGCGTGCTCATTCGGTGCCCTCCTCGTCCTCGGGCCGCACGAACTTCTTCGCAGCCAGCGTCAGCCCGCCCAGCGCCAGCAGCGGCAGCACCAGCCCGCCATAGAGCGTGTGCTGGATGGTCTCGGAAGTCGCCGCCGTCGAACGCTCCGGCAGGCTCGGCATGCCGAGCTTCTCGAAGTCCACCGCCGAGAGCTTCAGCACCTGCGTGCCGCCGTATTCCTTCTCGCCGTAGACGTGCTGCTTGTAGGCCGCGACCGGGCCTTCCCAGCTGTCGTCCGCGCCGTCGATGCGGCCGCGCGGGTACTTCGTCGTGGTTCCGGGCTTCAGCGCGATGCGCCGCTTGGCTTCGGCCAGCAGGTCGGTCGTCTTGCCGAACAGCGTGGCGCCGGTGGGGCACACCTCGGCGCAGGCCGCGTAGCGGCCGTCCTTGGCGCGGTGGCTGCACAGCTCGCACTTGCCGATCTTTCCCGCCGGCCCGTCGTACTGGAATTTCGGGATGCCGAAGGGGCAGGCCAGCACGCAGTAGCGGCAGCCGACGCAGGCATCGGGGTCGTAGTTGACAATGCCGGTCTTCGCGTCCTTGGTCATGGCGGAGACCGGGCAGGCCGACACGCAGGAGGCGTCGACGCAGTGCATGCAGGAGGTCTTCATGAACGCGTAGCCGTCGGTCTCCGCGTCCTTCTCCAGGCCCGTCCCCTGCGCGTACATCTTGATGATGTTGAAGGTGGTGCCCGAGGTGTCGAGGGGCGTGTCCCACAGATGCTCCGGGCCGGAGAACTCGGGCGGATTGTTGTTGGCCTCCTTGCAGGCGGCGACGCAGGCCTTGCAGCCGACGCACAGCGTCGCGTCGTACAGCAGGCCCAGCGCGTCGGGCGAGCGCTGCAGGTTGTCGCGCGCACAGGCTTCGGGTGCGAGCGTGGCCGTCGCGGCGGCGGCGCCGCCCGCGACCAGGCCCTTCAGGAATCGGCGGCGGCTGTCCATGGCTTCAGCCCTGCGCGCCGCCTTGCGAGCCGGCGTCCGCCTGGCGCGAGCGCTTCAGTTCGGCCGCCTCGTGCGACAGGCCCAGGTTGCGCGTGAGCATCGCGCCCGCGCCCGCGGCGGCGCCGGCCAGTGCGGCCAGCGCCGCCGCCGCCGCGAGCGAGGCTCCCCTCCCTTGTTCTTCCACCACGCGCGGGAACTGCAGCGGCGGTGCCACGTTCTTCATCAGGGCCACCTGGTGGATCGGCTTGGTGAAGCCCACGCCCTTTTCCGAGCAGCCGATGCAGGGGTGGCCGCAACCGACCGGCCAGTTGTTCTCGCCGGCCTCGCCGAAGCCGATGCTGGAGCAGTTGGCATAGGTCTCGGGGCCCTTGCACCCGAGCTTGTAGAGGCACCAGCCCTGGCGGTGGCCCTCGTCGCCGAACTGCATGGCGAAGCGGCCGGCATCGAAGTGCGCCCGCCGCTCGCAGTGTTCATGCACCAGGCGGGAGTAGGCGAACTTGGGGCGGCCTTGCGCGTCCACCTCGGGCAGCTTGCCGAAGGTGAGGAAGTGCACCACCGTGGCCAGGAAGTTGTACGGATTGGGCGGGCAGCCA
>NZ_DASSVG010000353.1:0-3375 GCF_035706265.1 Ramlibacter sp.
TTTCCGATCGGGACAAACCCGGATCGACACTACTTCTGCTGCCGCTCCATCAGCAGGTAGGTGTTGTAGGCATTCATGCGATTGGCCGCCTTGAACAGCGGCAGGTGCTCGAAGCGCGACCAGTCGGTGCGCGCATAGGCCTCGTCGAAGGGATCCATGTCGCGCGCGGCGGCGCCCATGGTTTCGCGGAGGTAGGCCAGGTAGTCGCGCGTGAGCTGCAGGTCCGCGCGCGCCGAGTCGGAGCGCGGCCCGTGGCCGGGCAGCACCGCGTCGGCATCGAAGCGAAGCAGCAGGTCGAGCGAGGCGATCCAGTGCCGGCTGTCGGCTTGGCCGACAAAGGGAACGCGGCCGCGGAACACGATGTCGCCGGCGAACAGCACCCGCTCGGCCGGCAGGTAGACCACCAGGTCTTCCGGCGTGTGCGCGGGGCCCACGGGCTGCAACTGCAAGCGCGTGCCGCCCACGACCAGCTCGCGCGCGCCGTCGATCCATTCGTCCGGCGTCACGAGCTGCGTCTGCGCGTCGATCCAGGGTGCCAGGTCGACGCGCGAGGCCGCGAGCCGCGCCGCTGCGGTCTCCGAGTGCAGGTACTCCAGCGCGCCGCGCTGGGCCAGGATGCGCGCGCCGCGGCGGCGGAACTCCTGCAGGCCGTAGACGTGGTCGGCGTGGTAGTGCGTGACGATCACGTGCGTCACCGGCAGCGGCGTGATGCGCGCGATCTCCTGCAGCAGCTCGCGCGCCAGCGCGGGCGAACCGAGCGCGTCGATCACCACCACGCCCGCCGGCGTGACGACGAAGCCGGCGTTGGAGATGAAATTGCGGTTGGCGGGACTGCCCAGCGCCGCCTCGCCCTGCACGAACCAGGCGGAGCGGGAAACCTGCTGTGGCGCCACCTTGCGCGGCGCCCCTGCCTGCGTCGCGGCCTCCGTCCCTGCGGGCGCCGCCCCCTGAGTTGCCTCCTGCGCAGCGGCGGGCAGCGCCAACAGGCCGGCCAGCGTGCAGGCCAGCAGAACCCGCCCGCCGGCGCACAGCCGCCGCGCCGCCGTCTTCAGGACTTCAGGTCGCTCTCGATCGCGATCTGCATGCACACCGCGCGGCACAGCGTCACCACGCGGTCGTTGATGATGCGGTAGAAGATCTGCACGCCCTCGCGCCGGCGCCCGATCACCCCCGCCTGGTAGAGCGTGTTGAGGTGCTGCGACATGTTGGGCTGGGTGGTCTCGATCTCCTCCAGCAGCTGGCTGACGTTCTTCTCGCCGTTGCAGAGGCAGCTGATGATCTTCAGACGCATCGGCGCGGCCATCACCCGGAAGATCTCCGCGGCCATGACGAAGACCTCGTCCGATTCGACCTCGCTGCTGGACTGTCTCCTCGCCATGCTGGATCCCGATTGTTCGCTTCATGCGGATGGTAGCAAGTGTGCGCGGCAGCGCCTGCCGGCGACTTTCAAGGCTTGATGTAGGCGTACTTGTCGCGCGACTGGAGCTGCCCGATCCGCACCACGCCCGAAGGGGTGAACTCCGCGTCGAGGATGAACTGGTCCTGCCGCAGCTTGCGGTTGCGCAAGGTGATCTCGCAGACCTCGAAGCGCACGCCGCGCGCCTTCAACGCGCTCACCAGCGACGGGTAGTCGATGTCGGGGTTGCGCCGGTCGCGCGCGCCTTCCATCAGGAAGTCGACGCCGGCGGCGTGCGTGACCACCACGATCTTCGTGTCGGGCGCGACGTCGAGGTGGTTGCGGATGTTGCGCAGGGCCTTGGTGGCCTGCGCCTCGGCGTCGTCGACGTGGTAGACGACGCCGTCGGCAAAGGCGGGCAGCGCCAGCAGGCACAACGCAGCGAAAGCGGCGAGCAACCGCGCGAATCGGGACATGAGGGGGCTTCTCCTGGATGGCCGGCGCAGCGGCCGGTGGGGCGGAACTTACCGCGCGCGGCGGCGCCGCGCCAGTTCGGGAATATCATTATTCACTTATTTACTGATTTCATGGGACGCTGGCACGCGATGGACCTGTTGCCCCTGGTGGAACGTGCCGGCGAGCAGCCGCTGCTGGCGGGCGGCGGCGCCGTCATCGGCCTCGCGTTCGGCTTCTTCGCCCAGCGCTCGGGCTTCTGCCTGCGCGCGGCGGTGATCGAGTTCGCCCGCCGCGAGCCGGGCGAGAAGCTCGCCGTGTGGCTGCTCGCCTTCTCCGCCGCCGTCGTCGGCGTCCAGGCGCTGCTGCTGGCCGGCGCGGTGGACGTGAGCGGCACGCGCCAGCTCGCCGCCCGCGGCAGCCTCTCGGGCGCCATCGTCGGCGGCCTGCTGTTCGGCGCCGGCATGGTGCTGGCGCGCGGGTGCGCGAGCCGCCTGCTGGTGCTGTCGGCCACCGGCAACCTGCGGGCCCTGCTCTCCGGCCTGATCTTCGCCGTCACCGCGCAGGCGGCGCTCGGCGGCGTGCTCGCGCCGCTGCGCCAGGCCATCAGCGGCTGGTGGACGGTGGAAGGTGGCCCGGCGCGCGACCTGCTCTCCGTGGTGCACGCGAGCCGCTGGGCCGGGCTCGCCTTCGGCTTCCTGTGGCTGCTGGCGGCGCTCTGGTACGCGCTGCGCAGCGGCCGCGCCCGCTGGAAGTGGATCGGCGGCATCGGCGCCGGCCTCGCGGTGGCCCTGGGTTGGGCCTTCACGGCCAGTGTGGCCGCGAGCTCCTTCCAGGTGGTGCCGGTGCAGGGCATCACCTTCAGCGGCCCTTCGGCGGAATGGCTGATGCGGGTGGTTTCCGCGCCGGCGCCGGCGCCCGGCTTCGACTTCGGCCTGCTGCCGGGCGTGTTCGCCGGCGCCTTCCTCGGTGCGGCGCTGGCCGGGCAACTTCGGCTGGAAGGCTTCAAGGACGGCTACAGCATGCGCCGCTACATCGCCGGCGCCCTCGCCATGGGCTTCGGCGCCATGCTGGCGGGCGGCTGCGCGGTGGGCGCGGGCGTGAGCGGCGGCGCCATCTTCTCGCTTACGGCCTGGCTGGCGCTGGGCTCGATGTGGATCGGCGCCGCGGCCACCGACCGCCTGCTGGACCGCGAGCCGCGGCTGGCCGCGCACCGGCACGGGCCTTGAGGCTCCCTGGCGTGAAGGGGCGCCCCCACCCTGCCCTCCCCAGAGGGGGAGGGAAAGAAGGCATCAATTCCCGAGCAGCTCGCCCACCGGCTTGAGGTGGTCCACCCGGTCGCACACCGCTTTCACGGCGATCAGGATCGGGATGCCGAGCAGCAGGCCCCAGACGCCCCACAGCCAGCCCCAGGCCAGCACGCCGATGAACACCGCCACCGGATTCATGCTGCTGGCCTTGCTGGTGGCCAACGGCACCAGCAGGTAGCCTTCGATGGTGTTGATCAGGAGCGAGCTGCCCGCGAT
>NZ_DASSVG010000354.1:0-6412 GCF_035706265.1 Ramlibacter sp.
GGCGAGCCTTTCCACGCCCCGCACGAGACGCCCGCCGAAGCGCAGGGCGAGGGCCTGGCGGAGGCCGCGCGCGGCGCGCTGGGCCACTGGCTGCGCGTGGAAGGGGGCCGCATCGCCAGCTACCAGATCGTGGCGCCTACCAGCTGGAACTTCTCGCCGCGCGATGCGGCCGGCACGCCCGGCGCGCTGGAGATGGCACTGGTCGGCGCCCCGGTCGATGAGGACGCACGCGGACGCGGACGCAGCGTCGCCGTGCGCCACATCGTGCGCTCCTTCGACCCCTGCATGGTCTGCACCGTGCACTGAGGAGCCGCAGCCGTGCCGCCGCGCCCCTCGCCCCTGCAGAACCTGCCTTCCGGCGAACTGGAAGGCGTGAACGAGGCGACCTGGCTGGACGTGATCCAGAAGATGGACGAGGTCTACTCGCGCCTCGTCGACGACGAGACCGAGCTGGAGAACAAGAACGCGCAGCTGGAGCAGTCGCAGCGCTTCATCTTCAGCCTGCTGGCGGCCATGAGCGACGTGCTGGTGGCCTGCAGCGAGGAAGGCCTGATCGAGGAGACCAATCCTGCCCTGTGCGAGCTGGTGGGCGCGAGCGACGCGCAGCTGCGCGGCACGCCGGTGGTGGACCTGCTCGCCGACGAGGAGAGCATCGAGCGCTGGCAGCTCGCGTTGCATCACTCGGGATCGCGCGAAGGCGCGGTGGTGGAGCTGAACCTGCGCGGCGCTGCCGGCCCGGTGCCGGTGGACATGAACTGCACGCTGCGCCGCGACAGCGCCGGGCGGCCCGTCGGCCGCGTGCTGGTGGGAAGGCCGCTGGGCGAACTGAAGCGCGCCTACCGGCAGCTGCGTGACGCGCACGACGCGCTGAAGCAGGCGCAGCAGCAGCTGCTGCAGTCGGAGAAGATGGCGTCGCTGGGGCGGCTGGTGGCCGGCGTCGCGCACGAACTGAACAACCCGATCAGCTTCGTGCTGGGCAACGTGCACGTGCTGCAGCGCTATGGCGACCGGCTCACGCGCTACCTCGCCGCCGTGCACGCGCAGGAGCAGCCGCCGCACCTCGCGGCGCTGCGGAGCGAACTGCGCATCGACCGCCTGCTCGCCGACCTGCCCTCGCTCACGGAAGGAACGCTGGAAGGCGCGCAGCGCACGGCCGACATCGTGAACGGCCTCAAGCGCTTCTCCTCCGGCGTCTGCGAGGAGGCCACGCGGGTGGACCTCGTGGAGGTGGTGCAGCGCGCGATCCACTGGGTGCGCAAGGGCACGGCCCCGCAGTTCGAGGTGATGTTCGAACCCGGCGCGCCCGTCCACGTGAACGGCAGTCCGGGCGAGCTGCTGCAGGTGATGATGAACCTGATCCAGAACGCCTACGACGCCGCGTCGGCGCTGGACGACCGCGTGCCGCGGCTGGCGATCACCTGCGCGCGCGGCGAGCACGGCGTCGTCCTGCGCTTCGCCGACAACGGGCCGGGCCTGCGGCCCGAGCACCTGTCACGCCTGTTCGAGCCCTTCTTCACGACCAAGCCGGTGGGCAAGGGCACGGGCCTGGGCCTGTCGATCAGCTACGGGATCGTGGAGAAGCACGGGGGGCGATTGGAGGCGGAGAACGCGGCGGAGGGAGGGGCGGTGTTCAGCGTGACGCTGCCGCTGAGTGCTTGAGGTGCGTGCCACCCGCTCGATGCGTGGCGATCCCGTAGGCTGGTGCTGACGTGCGAAGCGCAGGAAGCCCAGCTTCGCGGCGCTCGCCGATCGCTGGGCTTCGGCCTGCGGCGCTCAGCACCAGCCTACGAACTCGCCGGCGCCTGGGGGATCACGGCTCCGTCAGCCCCAGCTTCGCCAGCTTCATCCGCAAGCCCACCCGGGTGAGCCCGAGCTCCCCCGCCACCCGCGTCTTGTTGCCGTGGTGGCGCTCCATCGCATCGCGGATCAACTGCGCCTCGACGCTCGCGACGTGCTGCCGCAGGATGCCCGGGGGCGCATCGCCCGGCGAGACGACGGGGAAGGTGCCTCCCGCCTCCCGCACCCGCTGCGTGAACAGCTCCGCGCCCAGCATCGGCCCCTCGGCCAGCGCCAGCGCCCGCCGCACCTCGTTCTGCAGCTCGCGCACGTTGCCCGGCCAGGGATAGGCGCGCAGGCAGGCGAGCGCCTGCGGGGAGAGCCGTGCCTCTGCCGGCGCGTGGGCGCGCAGGATCGCCTCGGCGATCGGCGCCACGTCCTGCGGGCGCGAGCGCAGCGGCGGCAGGTGCAGCGTCATGCCGGCGATGCGGTAGTACAGGTCCGCGCGGAAGCGGCCCGCCGCCACGTCGGCCTCCAGGTCGCGGTGCGTGGCCGCGATCAGGCGCACGTCCACCGCCACCGGCCGCGGGCTGCCCAGCGGCCGGATCTCGCCTTCCTGCAGCGCGCGCAGCAGCTTGACCTGGAAGGCCGGCGAGGTGTCGCCGATCTCGTCGAGGAACAGCGTGCCGCCATCGGCCTGCTGGAACAGGCCGGTGCGCGATTCGGTGGCGCCGGTGAAAGCGCCCTTGCGGTGGCCGAACAGCTCGCTTTCCAGAAGCGTGTCGGGCAGCGCGCCGCAGTTCTCCACCACGAACGGCCCCTCGGCGCGCGCGCTCGCATAGTGGATCGCCCGCGCCAGCACCTCCTTGCCGGTGCCCGATTCACCCGTCACCAGCACGGCGAGGTCGTGGCCGGCCACCTTGGCGGCCAGCGTGCAAACCGCGTTCAACGGGCTGTCGGGCGCGCGCGTGAGGCCGTCGAAGCCGGCCTGTGCGCGGGCCTTCTGCCGCAGCGTCGCCACGCGCAGCGAGAGCTGCTCCGGGCTGGCGCGCAGTTCCAGCGTGAGGCGCTGGTTCTCCTGCTGCAGGCGCCAGAGTTGCGCCGCGCCCTGCAGCGTCAGCAACAGCTGGTCGGGCCGCCAGGGCTTGAGCAGGTACTGCCAGATGCCCGCCTCGTTGATGCCGCGGATGATGTCCTCGGATTCGGTGTAGCCGGAGAGGATCATGCGGATCGTGTCGGGCCAGCGGGCCCGCACACTGCGCAGGAACTCCACGCCGGACATGCCCGGCATGCGCTGGTCCGACACCACGATCTGCACGCACTCCTGCTCCAGCAGTTGCAGGCCTTCGGCGCCGGAGCCGGCGGTGAAGATCTCGAAGTCGTCCTCCAGCGTGCGGCGCAGGGTCTCGAGCGCGCGCGGCTCGTCGTCGACGACGAGAACCGAAGCCGGGCGCGGCATGGTCATGCCGTCCTCCCCGCGAGCTCGCGGTGGCGCGCCAGGTGGCGCGGGGTCCAGGAGGCGGGCGACTTGTGCACGAAGTGGTGCCGCGCCACGTGGTAGCTCGGGTCGAAGCCGTAGAAGTTGCGCCGCATCTGCGCGAGCTCCTCCGCGCGGTAGGCGGCCAGCGGCTTGGCCGCCTCGTCGGCCGCGCGCGCGGCGCGCTTGTCCGCCAGGCGCTGCGCGAAGGCCGGATCGGCGGCGAGGGCCGCCGCGCGGCGTGCGACTTCCGCGGCGAACGTGGCCGCGTCCCCTGCGATGCACTCGTCGATGAACCCGCTGGCCAGCGCAGCCCGCGCGGTGAGCGGCTGGCGGTTGCGCATCACGGCCTGCGCGCCCTCGGCGCCCAGGCGCTTGGGCAGCAGGTAGGTCCAGTACTCCGAGCCGTACAGGTTGCCCATGTTGCGGTAGTGCGGGTTCAGCAGCACGGCCTCGCGCGCCCACACGTAATCGGCCGCGCGAGCGAGAAAGCAGCCGCCCGCGCCGGCGTTGCCGGCCAGCGCCGCGACGGTGAGCTGACTCTCGGTGGTGATCAGTTCCAGCGCGAGGTCGTCGATGGCCTGGATGTTGCGCCAGGAGGCGTCGGCCGCCGAGCCGCCCTGCAGGCTCTCGGCCTCGATCGCGTTCAGGTGGATGCCGTTGGACCAGAAGTCCTGCCCGCCCGCCAGCACCAGCACGCGCACCGGTCGCGCGCGTGCCCAGAGCAGCGCGTTGCGCAGCCGCTCGCATTGCGCCGTGGACATGGCGCCGTTGTAGAACTCGAAGTGCAGCACGCCCACCGCCGCCTGCTCCTCGTACGCGATGTCCTGCCACGTCGGCTCCGCCGCGCGCCACCAGCCTGCCAGCGGCGCTTCGGGCAGCGCTGCGCTCTGCTCCGGAAAAGAGAGCACAGCCGGCAGCTTGATGGAGCCGGCGCGCTTGACGTGGCCGATCCACACGGCGCCATCGACCGTGGCGCGCAGCAGCGCCGTCTCGCGCCGCGCGATCACGGCGCCGGGCGCGCCGCGCAGGCGCGCCTCGGGCCAGGCGTCGTACAGGTGGCAGGCCTCGCCGAACAGGCGGTCGGCCACGCCGGGGAAGCCGTCGGCGGCGCGGATCCGGCGCAGGATGGCCTCCGTGCCGTCGCGCGTCCAGTCGATCGCGCGGTCCGCCTGCCGCATCAGGAGCCGCAATCGCCCGCGCGCACCGGGCACGTGCTCCGGCCGCGTCGGAATAAAGGATCCCCCTTCGATGCGCTCGATCGCCAGCAGCACGGCGTGCAGCGCCGCGGCGCTCACTTCGTTGCGGTACACGCTGGATTTCCTGGCCGCGCGCAGCGGGAACTCCACGCTGGCCCACACCGGCCCGGCGTCCATCTCCGCCTCGGCCTGCAGCACCGTGACGCCCCAGCGCGCCTCGCCTTCCTGCAGCGCCCAGTCCAGCGCCGACGGCCCGCGGTCGCCCACGATGCCCGGATGCACGACCAGGCAGCGAACGTGGCCCCACACCGGCTCGGGAATGGCGCGCCGCAGGTAAGGCGCCAGCACGAGATCCGGCTCGAACAGCGCCACCGCCTCCTCCGTCACCGCATCGGCGATGTCGAACTCGATCGAGAGCGTGTGCCCGCGCGCCTGCAGCTCGGCCCACAGCCGCTGCGTGAGGCTGTTGAAGGCGTGGGCGAGCAGCAGGATGCGCATGTCAGCAGATCCGCGGCAGCGGATCGCTCGCCAGCCAGTCGACGATGCGCCGGCCGCCGAACGCCGTTTCCATCTGCACGAAGCGGTGGGCGTCGGCCACCACCTCGCCGATGCGCGCGACCTCGCGCCCGAGCGGATGCGCCCGCATGGCGGCCAGCAGCCGGTCGGCGTCCACCGCCGCACACACCGCGACCAGCTTGCCCTCGTTGGCGACGTCCAGCGGATCGAGCCCCAGCAGCTCGCAGGCGGCCGCCACTGCCGGCCGCACCGGGATCGCGCTTTCGCGCAGCAGCATGCCGACGCCGGACTGCTGCGCGATCTCGTTGAGCGTGGCCGCCAGCCCGCCCCGGGTGGGGTCGCGCAGGCAGCGCAGTTGCGCGCCGGTGGCGAGCATCGCCGCCACCAGCCCGTGCAGCGCCGCCGTGTCGGACTCCACCGGCGCCTCGAAGGACAGGTTCTCGCGCCGGCTCATCACCGCCACGCCATGGTCGCCCAGCGTGCCGGAGACCAGGATCGCATCGCCGGGCCGCGCCCGGTCGCCGCCGAGTTCGACGGCGGCCGGCAGCACGCCCACGCCGGTGGTCGTGATGAAGAGGCCGTCGCCCTTGCCGCGCTGGACCACCTTGGTGTCGCCCGTGACCACCGGCACGCCGGCCGCGCGCGCGGCCTGCGCCATCGACTCGACGATGCGCGCCAGGTCCGCCAGCGGGAAACCCTCTTCCAGGATGAAGCCGGCGGCGAGGTACAGCGGCGTGGCGCCCATCATCGCCACGTCGTTGATCGTTCCGTGCACCGACAGGCAGCCGATGTCGCCGCCGGCGAACTCCAGCGGCGAGACCACGTGCGAATCGGTGGACATCACCAGCCGCGCGCCTTCGCCGGCGGGCAACGGCAGCACGGCGCCGTCGTTGCCCTGCCCCAGGTAGTCGTTGCCCAGCTGCGCCGCGAACAGCTCGCGCACCAGTTGCACCATGGCGCGGCCGCCGGCGCCGTGCGTCAGGTCGACGCGGCCGTTCTTCAGGTCCAGGGGGCGCGTGTATCCGCGCTTCACTTCAGCCATCGCTCGTTGCCATGTCCTTGTAGCGGCCGTAGCCGTAGTGCGCCGCGCAGGCGCCTTCGCTGCTGACCATGCAGGAGCCCACGGGGTTGTCGGGCGTGCACACGGTACCGAACAGCCTGCAGTCCTGCGGCCGCTTGACGCCGCGCAGGATCGCCCCGCACTCGCAGGCCTTGTTGTCGGCAACGGACCGGTACTGCAGGCCGAAGCGGCGCTCGGCGTCGAAGGCCGCGTAGTCGCCGCGGATGCGCAGCGCCGAATAAGGCACCACCGAGAGGCCGCGCCACTCGAACTCGCGCCGCAGCTCGAACACCTGCGCCACCCGGTCCTGCGCCTTGACGTTGCCCTCGCGCGTGACGGCGCGCGCAAATTCGTTCTCCACCTCGCAGCGGCCCTCGTTCACCT
>NZ_DASSVG010000355.1:0-3112 GCF_035706265.1 Ramlibacter sp.
GTGTAGGCCGTGTGCGGCGCGAACCAGTGCGTCTTCATCGACAGCGGCGGCGACATGTTGAGCACGTGCGCGTTGCGCCCCGCAGCGGCGGATTTCTTCAGCTCGGGCAGGCAGGCCTGGGTGCAGAGGTAGGTGCCGCGCGCGTTGATCCCGTTCATCAGGTCGTAGCGCTTCATCGGCGTGTGCTCGGTGTCGGTGAGGCTGATCGCGCTGGCGTTGTTGACCAGGATGTCGATGCCGCCGAAGCTGACCACGGCACGCTCCACCGCCTCGAGCACCTGGGCCTCGTCGCGGATGTCCACCTGCAGCGGCAGCGGCTGGCCGCCGGCGGCCCGGATCTCCTCGGCGGCGCTGTAGATCGTGCCGGGCAGCTTGGGATTGGGCTCCGCGGTCTTGGCCGCGATGACGATGTTGGCGCCGTCGGCGGCGGCGCGCTTGGCGATGGCCAGCCCGATGCCGCGCGAGGCGCCGGTGATGAAGAGGGTCTTGCCTTTCAGGTCCATGGGTCCTCCGGCGGGGTGCAGGCCATCAAAGCCGCGAGAAATCGGGCTTGCGCTTTTCCATGAAGGCCGTGAAGGCCTCCTTGGCGGCCGGCGCCACCAGCAGGCGGCGGAAGGTCTCGCCTTCGTCGGCCATCTGCTGCAACACCGGCTGCTGCTGCGCGCGCTTCATCAGCCGCTTGGTCTCGACCAGCGAAGCCAGCGGCTTGGCGGCCAGCTTGCGGGCCTGCGCCTGCGCGTAGGCATTGGCTTCGGTGGGCGGCAGCACGCGGTTGACGAGGCCCACCTCCAGCGCCGCTTCGGCCATGAAGGGCTCGCCGAGCAGCAGGGCCTCGGCCGCGCGGTGGTAGCCGAGCAGCTGCGGCGCGAGCAGGCTCGACGCCGCCTCGGGGCACAGGCCCAGGTTCACGAAGGGCATGGAGAACGCCGCGTTGTCGCCGGCATAGACCAGGTCGCAGTGGAACAGCATGGTGGTGCCGACGCCCACCGCGGGGCCGCACACGGCCGCCAGCAGCGGCTTGGGAAAGGT
This sequence comes from Ramlibacter sp., assembly GCF_035706265.1. Lineage (GTDB taxonomy): Bacteria > Pseudomonadota > Gammaproteobacteria > Burkholderiales > Burkholderiaceae_C > Ramlibacter. The sequence continues at coordinate 1,030 of NZ_DASSVG010000355.1, forward strand.
GGCGATGCCTTGCAGGAAGCGGAACACGGGCGAATCCGCGCCCGCGGGCGGCTGGTGCAGGAAGTCGCCGATGTCGTTGCCGGCGCAGAACACGGTCTCGTGCCCCTGCACCAGCACCACGCGCGTCGATGCGTCCTCGCGCGCCTGCGCGAGCGCATCGGCGAGCGCGCCGTACATCGCACCGGTAAGCGAGTTCTTGCGCTCCAGGCGGTTCAGGGTGAGCGTCGTCACGCCGCCTTCGGCATGCACCCGCACTTCTTCGATGGTGGTTGTCATTGCAAGGCTTCTTTCACGAAATCGAGCCGGTCCTGGCCCCAGAACATCTCGCCACCGACGAAGAAGGTCGGCGCGCCGAACACGCCGCGCGCCACGGCTTCCTGCGTGGCGGCCTTCAGGTCGTCCTTGATCGCCGGGTCGTTGGCCAGCGCCAGCAGCTTCTCCGGCTCGAAGCCGGCCTGCTGCAGCACCCTGGTGACCACGGACGGATCGTTCAAGTTGGCGCCGTCGACCCAGATCGCACGCAGCACCGCGTCGACGAAGGGCACCATGCGCTCGGGCTCGCGCAGCTGCAGGCCCAGCACCATGCGCATCAGCGCCAGCGTGTTGATCGGGAAATGCGGATTGTGGCGGAACGGCACGCCGTAGCGGCGGGCGAAGCGCTGCAGGTCGTCCTGCATGTACTGGCCCTTGGCCGGCACTTCCATCGGCGAGCGGTTGCCGGTGGCCTGGAACACGCCGCCCAGCAGCATCGGCCGGTACTCGATCTCGCTGTGCGCCTCCTGCACGATCTTCGGCAGCTGCGTCCAGGCGAGATACGCGGCGGGGCTGCCGACATCGAAGTAGAACTCCACTGCTTTCGTCATGGCAGGTCTCCTCTCAGAATTTCTCCATCCACGGGCGCAGGTCCAGCTCGTGGGTCCAGGCGTCGCGCGGCTGCCTATGGAGCATCCAGTAGTTCTCCGCGATGTGCTCGGGGTTCAGGATGCCGTCCTGGTCTTTCAGGGCGTAACGCTCGGGAAAGCTCTCGCGGATGAACTCGGTGTCGATCGCCCCGTCGATCACGACGTGCCCGACGTGGATGCCGCGCGGGCCGAGCTCGCGCGCCATGCTCTGCGCCAGCGCCCGCAGCGCGTGCTTGGCGCCGGCAAAGGCGGCGAAGCCGGCGGAGCCGCGCAGCGAAGCCGTGGCACCGGTGAACAGGATCGTGCCCTTGCCGCGCGGGGCCATGCAGCGCGCCGCCTCGCGGCCGTTGAGGAAGCCCGCGAAGCAGGCCATCTCCCAGACCTTGAAGTAGCGGCGCGCGGTCTCTTCGGCGACCGGGGCGCGCACGTTGGCGCCGATGTTGAAGACCATCACCTCGATCGGGCCGATGCGGGCCTCGATGTCCGAATAGAGCGCCGCCACCTCGTCCTCCTTGCGGGCGTCGGAGCCGAAGCCGTGCGCCTCGCCGCCCTCGGCGCGGATGCGTTCCAGCAGCGGCTGCAGCTTCGCAAGCTCGCGCCGGGTGGTGCAGACCGCGTAGCCGCCGCGGGCGAAGCGCCGGGCGATGGCGCCGCCGGTGGCGTCCCCCGCGCCGACGACCAGGGCCACGGGACGGGCGCTGTCTGCAGCCATGCGGCTCACTCCTTGTAGTAGACGACCTGGTGCGTGGTGGCCAGCAGGGCGCCGGCTTCGTCCCACAGCTGGCCGCCGTGGTCGAAATAGCCGCCGCCGAAGCCCTGGCCCTGCGCCTGCAGCAGCAGGTGGCCGCTGCCGGCGGCCGCGAGCTGCGCTGCATCGGCGTGATAGTAGACCGTCATGCTCACGGTGCCTATCGGGGTCGGTTGGGCCCTCCGCAGCCACACGCGCGGGAAGAACACATCGGCGATGGCGGTGAGCGATGCGTGATCGAGCGGCCGCGGCGGATCGTCGCGCACCCACAGGCGGCTGAGGCTCTCGTCGCGCACGCTGCCGTCCCACTGCGGCGGGATCGGGCCCTCGACGAAGCGCATCTCATAGCGGTTGAGCCATTCCACGCCGCGACGCACGGCGCGCGGCACGGCCTCGGGGCGCGGCACCTGGGGCATGCGGGCCTCGTGGCCGG
>NZ_DASSVG010000356.1:0-3456 GCF_035706265.1 Ramlibacter sp.
CCTCACCACGCAGGCGACGGCTGGGCGGCACGATGCGGCCGGCAACGATCGCCTGCGAAAGCTCCAGCGGCGACTCGGTATCCACCGCACCGAACGGGCGTTCGCCACACACCAGCTGGTACAGCACCACGCCCAGCGACCACACGTCCGCGCGCGTACCCAGCGCCTCGCCGCGCACCTGCTCGGGGCTGGCGTAGGCCAGGGTGAGCGCGCGCTGCAGGGTCATGGTGGGGTGGTCGGTGACGCCACCGACCTGGTCGAGCAGGCGGGCGATGCCGAAATCCAGCAACTTGGGTTCGCCCTCGGGGGTGACCAGGATGTTGGCCGGCTTGATGTCACGGTGGATCACCAGCCGCTCGTGCGCGTGGCGCACCGCGGCACACACCTTCAGGAACAGCACCACCCGGCGCCGCAGCGACAGCTCGCGCTGCTCGCACCACTGGTCGATACGCACGCCCTCGACATACTCCAACGCCAGGAACGGACGGCCGTCGCGGGTACTGCCACCGTCGATCAGGTTGGCGATGCCGGGATGGTTGAGCGAGCCGAGGATGCGCCGCTCGTCGGCGAAGCGACGCCGCGCGCCGGCGGTCAGCAGGCTGCCGGAATGGATGAACTTAAGCGCCACGTGCTGGCGGATCTCCTCCGCCGAACCCTCGCCGATCACCCGCTCGGCCAGGTACACCACGCCCATGCCGCCCTCACCCAGCTGGCGCACCAGCCGGTAGCGGCAGGCCTCGGCGCCGGCCACGCTGGCGCCGCTGTCGTCGCGCAGGTCGCCGCTCAGCAGGGGCAGCAGCAGCGGGGCGTCGCTGGTGTCCTCGGCCGCCTCCAGCATCCACAGCACTTCCTCGCGCAGCGCCTCGTCGCCGCCACAGGCAGCGTCCACATAGGTGTCGCGGCGGGTTGGTTCGAGCTCCATCGCGGCAAAGGCGATGGGCTTGGCACGCGCGTAGCGCTGCCGTCGAGCCTCGTTCATGCCGAATTCCCCTGTGATGACACCGTGAAGGCGTCAGCTCGGGGAGTATACGTCCGATGACGGCAGTGGATTGACGGCCGGCTGTGACGGCCGTCGGGCCCGGCAGGCAACGCAGCGGCTATGCTTCACGCCTGCGGCGCCCCGCGCCGCTCTTGATCACCCCAGCCCGCTTCACGACGGAGTCCGCATGAGCTTCCTGCGCCGCACCGCCCTCGCCGCCTTGCTGTTCCTTCCGCTGCATGCCCTGGCCGGCGAGGTCAGCATGGCCGGCGGCAGTGTCACCTACCGCACGCCGGACAGCTGGCTGGGCATCATGGAAACCCAGGGCGACCCGGAAGTGCGGGTATTCCAGGTACCGGATCCGTCGCCCACCGCAGGCAACACGCTGGCGCGGGTCACCGTGACCGTGAAGCAGGTGGGCGACCTCAACGCCTACCAGCGCTACGTCGACGACGCCAAGGCCAAGGCCCAGGCCTTGCCGGGCTACGAGCTGGTGCGCGGCGTGAGCAACAGCAACGGGCCGGACGACTACCTGTACATCGCCAAGGAAAGCGGCGAGACCCTGGCCTACGTCGAGCACTATTGGTACCGCGCCGGCAAGGCGATCCAGCTGCGCTGCCTGCGTCCGGCGGCCAGCCAGGCCGGTGCGGCGTGGCAGGCGGCATTCGACCAGGGCTGCCGCGACATCGCCGCCAGCCTCGCGCACTGACGCAGGGCGCCGTTCAGGCTGTACTCTTGGGGGTCGTTTCATCCGGAAGCGCCCCATGTCCGAGACTTATCAAGCCACCCGCGCCTGGGCCCAGGCCCAGGACGACGCCGATCCGCTGCGACCGTTCCGCGACGAATTCCTGATCCCGCCCCACGACGGCGGCGAAGGCCACTACTTCTGCGGCAACTCGCTGGGCCTGCAGCCGCGCGCCGCACGTCCCGCCCTGAGCGCCGAGCTCGACTACTGGGGCGAGCTGGCGGTGGAGGGCCACTTCAAGGGCCGCGCGCCCTGGCTCAACTACGAGGACTACCTGCGCGACGACCTCGCCCGGCTGGTCGGCGCGAAGCCGATCGAAGTGGTCGCCATGAACACCCTGGGCGTGAACCTGCACCTGCTGATGGTGAGCTTCTACCGCCCCACCGCCGAGCGCCCGGCGATCCTGATCGAGGCCGGCGCGTTTCCCACCGACCGCTACGCGGTGGAGTCGCAGATCCGTTTCCACGGCTTCGACCCGGCCGACGCGCTGATCGAGCTGGAGGGCGACGGCCCGCACGGCACGCTGAGCATGGCGGCGATCGAGCGGGCGCTGGCCGCGCATGGCCATCGCGTCGCGCTGGTGCTGCTGCCCGGGATCCAGTACCGCACCGGCCAGGCGTTCGACCTGCAGGCGATCACCGCGCTGGCCCGCGCGCAGGGCTGCACGGTCGGCTTCGACCTGGCCCATGCCGTGGGCAACCTGCCACTGGCGCTGCACGACAGCGGCGCCGACTTTGCCGTGTGGTGCCACTACAAGTACCTCAACGCCGGCCCCGGCGCGGTCGGCGGCGTGTTCGTGCATGAGCGCCACGCGCAGGCCGACCTGCCGCGCTTCCACGGCTGGTGGGGCAACCGCCGAGACAGCCGCTTCCAGATGGCGCCGGGCTTCGACCCCACCCCCGGCGCGGAAGGCTGGCAGCTGTCCAACCCGCCGATCCTGGCGATGGTGCCGCTGCGCATCTCGCTGGAGATCTTCCGCCGCGCCGGCATGGACCGGCTGCGCGCCAAGTCGCTGCAGCTCACCGGCTACCTGGAGTGGCTGGTGAACACGCAGCTGGCCGACCTGCTGGAGATCATCACGCCGGCCGATCCGGCGCAGCGCGGCGCGCAGCTGTCGATCCGCGTGCGCGGCGGGCGCGAGCAGGGCCGCGCCCTGTTCGACTACCTGGTCGAGCGCGGCATCATCGGCGACTGGCGCGAACCGGACGTGATCCGCATCTCGCCGGCACCGCTGTACAACCGCTTCGCCGACTGCCTGGCCTTTGCCGAAGCAGTGCGCGCATGGAGCGACGCACGCTGATCGACGCGGCGGCGGACGTCTGGACGTCCGCCGCCCACACCGCAGGGATCGGGCAGGGACTGCCGGCACGGAGCATCGAACGGAACGGTCGCGCTACCATGCCCGGCCAGTTCTTCCGTCCCCATGACCCCCGGGAGCCCCTGATGCGACACCCTCTCGTCACCGCCCTTGCCGCCACCCTGCTGCTGGCCGCGCTGCCCTCGGCCCATGCGCAGTCGGCCGTGGTGCAGGACTCGATCCCCAAGCAGGCGCTGGACGCCACCGCCGAGCCCACCACACTGGCCAACCTGTCCAAGGACACGCCGGTCACCGCGCCACACGCCATGGTGGTGTCGGCCCAGCACCTGGCCAGCGAGGTCGGCGTGGACATCCTCAAGCGCGGTGGCAACGCAGTGGATGCAGCAGTCGCCGTGGGCTATGCGCTGGCGGTGG
>NZ_DASSVG010000357.1:0-7994 GCF_035706265.1 Ramlibacter sp.
CTGTGCAGCGGCGCCGGCATGGTGGTCTCGCGCGCCGTGATCCGCGACATGTTCCCGCCGGAGCAGGCGCAGAAGGTCATGAGCCAGGTGACGATCTACTTCGGCATCGCGCCCGCGGTGGCGCCGGTGATCGGCGGCTGGCTGTTCGTGCATGCGGGCTGGCACAGCATCTTCTGGTTCCTCACCGGCATCGGCGCCGTGCTGTGGATCGCCAACTGGCGGCTGCTGCCCGAGACGCTGCACGCGACGCAGCGCCAGGCCTTCAACGTGCGCAACCTGATTCGGGGCTACTGGCAGCTCGGGGCGAGCCCGCGCTTCCTGCTGCTGGCGCTGGCGAGCGGCATCCCGTTCAACGGCATGTTCCTGTACGTGCTGTCGGCGCCGGCCTTCCTGGGCGAGCACCTGAAGCTCGCGCCGACCGAGTTCTTCTGGTTCTTCCTGCTCACCATCAGCGGCATCATGGCCGGCTCGTTCGCGAGCGGCCGGCTGGCCGGGCGGATCGAGCCGAAGAACCAGATCCGCTGGGGCTTCGTCGTGATGGTGGCGGTGTCGTGCGTCAACGTGACGGCGAACTTCCTGTTCACGCCGCATCCAGGCTGGGCCCTGATTCCGATCGCGCTGTTCTCGTTCGGGTGGGCGCTGATGGTGCCGGTGGTGACGCTGCTGGTGCTGGACCTGCATCCCGAGCGGCGCGGCATGGCCTCGTCGCTGCAGGCCTTCATCGGCTCGGCCGCCAACGGCTTCGTGGCCGGCGCGATCGCGCCGCTGGTGATGGATTCGACGCGCGAGCTGGCGCTGGCGTCGATGGGGATGATGAGCGTGGGCCTGGTGGCCTGGCTGGTGGTGAAGAAGCGCTGGCCGGAGACGGGGCGGCTGCACGCCGCCCTGCCGGCCTAGCGGGGGCGGGCCTCGTAGGCTGGGGCTGGAGCGAAGCGAAAGCCCAGCGATCGGCGAGCGCAGCGAAGCTGGGGTGGCCGAGGCTGTCGCCTCGGACTACGCGCCGCATCGCGGCGCTCGGTCACGCGCGCCTGGCGGCGCGGTTCACCGCCAGCCTACAGGTACCGGCCGATCAACGACCGCGCGAGCGGCCGCTGCCGAAGCCGCCTTCGCGCAGGGGCTCGAAGCGCGGGTCGCGCGACGTCTCGACGTAGGAGCGGCCCGGCTTGCGCGGCGCATCGAAGGACTTGGCGCCGAAGCCGCTGCCACCGTGCTTGCCGTAGCCGTTGCCGCCGCCGAAGCCGCCGCCGTTGCCGTGCCGGCGCTCGCCCGGGCGCCCCGGCTTGCCGCCGAAGCCGGCGCGGGCCGGACGCTGCTCGAAGCGCGACTTCGGCTCCAGGCCCGGGATGGTGTGGGCCTGGATGCGCTGCTTGCTGTAATGCTCGATGTCGCCGATCTTGCGGCGGTCGCGGAACTCGGCGAAGGTCACGGCCAGGCCGTCGCGGCCCGCGCGGCCGGTGCGGCCGATGCGGTGCGTGTAGTCCTCGCTCTTCATCGGCAGGCCGTAGTTGAAGACGTGCGTGATCGAAGGCACGTCGATGCCGCGCGCGGCCACGTCGGTGGCCACCAGGAACTGCACCTGGCCGTTGCGCAGCGCCATCAGGCGCCGGTTGCGCAGGCCCTGCGGCAGGTCGCCGTGCAGCGACACGGCGGCGAAGCCGGCCTGCTGCAGGTCCTCGGCGAGGCCGTCGCACTCGATCTTGGTGCTGGCGAAGACGATCGCCTGCTCGATGTTGGCGTCGCGCAGCCAGTGGTCCAGCAGCTGGCGCTTGTGCTGCGCGTTGTCGGCCCAGAACAGGCGCTGCTCGATGTTCGCGTGCTTCTCCTGCGGCGAATCGATCTGCAGGCGCTGCGGGTTGCGCATCACGCGCGCGGCGAGCTGCTGGATGCGCGGCGCCAGCGTGGCGCTGAACATCATGGTCTGGCGGCGGTTGGCGGTGAGCTCGTGCACTTCGGCCAGGTCGTCGGCGAAGCCGAGGTCCAGCATGCGGTCGGCCTCGTCGACCACCAGGAACTGCACCTTGTCCAGCTTGATCTGCATCGAACGCTGCAGGTCCAGCAGGCGGCCGGGAGTGGCGACCACCAGGTCGGCGTTCTGCAGCTTGGCGATCTGCATCTGATAAGGCATGCCGCCCACCACGTTGGCGATGCGCAGGCCGCGCGTGTGCTTCACCAGGTCGATGGCATCGTGCGCCACCTGCTGCGCGAGTTCGCGCGTGGGGCACAGCACCAGCGCGCCCGGCACGGCCGCCTTGAAGTGGCGCGGGCTGAGCGGGTTCTTGCGCGGTGCGCGCTTGGCCGGCGCCTCGCCGCGCGCGATCGCCTCGGCGCGGGCCTGTTCCTCGGCGGCGACTTCGGCCGCCTTCTGCGCGATCAGCGTGTTCAGCACCGGCAGCAGGAAGGCCGCGGTCTTGCCGCTGCCCGTCTGGCTGGAGACCATCAGGTCGTTGAAGCCGGTGCCTTCCACCTGCTCCTGCGCCATGGCGAGGCCGATGGCCTGCTGCTGCACGGAGGTGGGCTGGGTGAAGCCGAGGTCGGCGACCGCGGCGAGGAGTTCGGGGGCGAGGCCCAGGGCGGCGAAGCCGTTGGCCTCGGGGGTGTCTTGCTCTTGCAGGAAATCGGTCATGAAAAAAAGTCCATGCGGCGCCACCCGGGCGGGTGCGCCGTCGTCAGAAGGTTGGAAGACATCAACCGTTCCGACGACAAACAGGACTTTCGGCCTGCGGCCCCATCGATGCCGCGTGCGGGACGCGGGCGGGCCAGTGCAAGAAGGCGATGCGCGATTCAGCTGCCGCAAAAGCAGCGAAGGACGGATTATCGCAGGTTTCGGGATTTCCCGCTCGACCGCCTACGCCAGCTTCAGGAAGTGCTCGCGGTAGTGCGCCAGTTCGTCGATCGACTCGTGGATGTCGGCCAGCGCCGTGTGCAGCTGCCTCTTCTTGAAGGAGGCGTACACGTCGGGGCGCCAGCGGCGCGACAGCTCCTTCAGCGTGCTCACGTCGAGGTTGCGGTAGTGGAACCAGGCTTCGAGCTTGGGCATGTACTTCACCAGGAAGCGCCGGTCCTGCCCGATGCTGTTGCCGCACATGGGGCTCGCGTTCTTCGGCACGTAGCGGCCGATGAATTCCAGCAGCTGCTGCTCCGCGTCGGCTTCCGTCGTCGTGGAGGCGCGCACCCGCTCGGTGAGGCCGCTCTTGCCATGGGTGTTGCGGTTCCAGGAGTCCATGAGCGCCAGCTGGGCGTCGCTCTGGTGGATGGCGAGCACCGGGCCTTCGATGCGCGGCTCCAGGCCGGGGCCCGTCACCACCACGGCGATCTCGATGATGCGATCGCGCTCGGGGTCCAGCCCGGTCATCTCACAGTCGAGCCAGACGAGGTTCTGGTCGTTCTTGGCCAGCGTCGGCGCCGGCGTTTCATTGGGGTCGGCCATACACGTGCATTCTCGCCGATGGCCTAAGATCCCGGGATGCAAGCCTCCGCCGCGCTGACCTTCGCGTTCGCCGCCTTCCTGCTCGCCGGCCTGGTCGTGAAGTTCTGGCTCGCGAGCCGCCAGGTGCGCTTCGTCGCCCGCCATCGCGACCAGGTGCCGGCGGCCTTCGCCGGCACCGTCTCGCTGGCGGCGCACCAGAAGGCCGCCGACTACACCGTCGCCAAGTCCCGCCTGGGCCTGCTGGAAACCGCGTTCGCGGCCGCCGTGCTGCTCGCCTGGACGCTGCTGGGCGGCCTCGATGCGCTGAACCGGGCGCTGGTGGGCTGGCTGGGCACCGGCATGCTGCAGCAGCTCGCGCTGCTCGCCTGCTTCGCCGTGATCAGCGGCCTGCTGGACCTGCCCTTCTCCCTCTACCAGACCTTCGTGGTGGAGGAGCGCTTCGGCTTCAACAAGATGACGTGGAAGCTGTGGTTCGCGGACATGGTGAAGGACACGGTGCTCGGCGCCGCCATCGGCCTGCCCATCGCGGCCCTGATCCTGTGGCTCATGGGAGCGGCAGGGCCCTGGTGGTGGCTGTGGGCGTGGGGCGTGTGGATGGGGTTCAACCTGCTGCTGCTGGTGATCTATCCCACCTTCATCGCGCCGCTGTTCAACAAGTTCCAGCCGCTGGAGGACGAGACGCTGAAGGCGCGCGTGACCGCGCTGATGCAGCGCTGCGGCTTCGCCGCCAAGGGCCTGTTCGTGATGGACGGCAGCAAGCGCAGCGCCCACGCCAACGCCTACTTCACCGGCTTCGGTGCCGCCAAGCGGGTGGTGTTCTACGACACCCTGCTGGCCAAGCTCTCGCCCGGCGAGGTCGACGCCGTGCTGGCCCACGAGCTGGGCCACTTCAAGCACCGGCACATCGTCAAGCGCATCGTCGCCCTGTTCGCGCTGAGCCTGGTCGGCTTCGCGCTGCTCGGATGGCTGGCCACCCGCACCTGGTTCTACACCGGGCTGGGCGTGCGGCCCAACCTCGACGGACCCAACGACGCGCTCGCGCTGCTGCTGTTCATGCTCGCCGTGCCGGTGTTCACCTATTTCGTCTCGCCGCTGATGGCGCAGCTCTCGCGCCGCCACGAGTTCGAGGCCGATGCCTTCGCCGTCAGCCAGACCAGCGGGCGCGACCTGGGCAACGCGCTGTTGAAGCTGTACGAGGACAACGCCTCGACGCTCACGCCCGATCCGGTGTTCGTCAAGTTCTACTACTCGCACCCGCCCGCCTCCGAGCGGCTGGCGCGACTGGGGGCCACGTGAAGCTGAAGGTGGCCCTTGCCTGAGGCCGTGTCGCAGCCGGGGCTGGTGGTCGCAAGCCACGGCCGCCACTGCCTCGTGGAGTCGCCGGACGGCACGCGGCGCCTCTGCCATCCGCGCGGCAAGAAGAGCCAGGCCGTCGTCGGCGACCGCGTGCAGTGGCAGGCCAGCGGCGACGAAGGCGTGATCGAGGCGGTGGAGCCGCGGCGCAACCTGTTCTACCGGCAGGACGAGATCCGCACCAAGTCCTTCGCCGCCAACCTCGACCTGGTGCTGGTGCTGATCGCGGCGGAACCCGAGTTCTCCGAGATGCAGCTGGCGCGCGCGCTGATCGCCGCCGAGGCGGAGCACATCGCGCCGCTGATCGCCTTGAACAAGAGCGACCTGGTGGAACCGTTCGAGCGCGCCTGGGCGCGGCTCGTGCCCTACCAGCACATGGGCTATGGCGTGCTGCCGCTGTCGCTGCGCATGTCGGGCGACACCGACCGCGAGCACCTGCTGAAGCACCTGCACGGCAAGACCACGCTGGTGCTCGGCCCCTCGGGCGCCGGCAAGAGCACGCTGATCAACCTGCTGGCGCCGCAGGCGCGCGCTCTCACGGGAGAGATCTCGCAGGCCCTCAACTCGGGCCGGCACACGACGACGGCAACCACCTGGTACTGGGTCGACGAGGAACGCACCACCGCGCTGATCGACTCGCCCGGCTTCCAGGAATTCGGCCTGCACCACATCGACAAGATGCACCTGGCCGCGCTGATGCCGGACCTGCGGCGGCATGTGCCCGAGTGCAAGTTCTACAACTGCACGCACCTGCACGAGCCCAGCTGCGGCGTCATCGCAGCCGTGGCCGAGGCCAGCCCCGCGCCGGCCGAACGGATCGAGCCCAGCCGCTACCGCATCTACCGCACGCTCTTCGAAGAGCTGTCGCAGGAACGTTACTAGGCTCAGCCCTTGCGACGGGCGGCTTTGCCCCCATCTGCGGGGGCAAGGAGGCCACAAGTTCATGAGCCAGCTGCACGTCGTCTGCCCGCACTGCCATACGACCAATCGCATCCGCGAGGCGGACCTGGACCGGGCGCCCGACTGCGGCAGCTGCCACCAGGCGCTGTTCGCGGCCCCGCCGCCGAACCTCAGCGCCACCGAGTTCGAGCGCCACATCACGCGCAACGACATCCCGGTGCTGGTGGACTTCTGGGCCCCGTGGTGCGGCCCCTGCCGCATGATGGCGCCGGCCTTCGAGCAGGCCGCCGCGCAGTTGCATCCGCGCGTGCAGCTGGTGAAGGTGAACACCGACGAGGCGCAGGGCCTGGGCGCGCGGCTGAACATCCGCAGCATTCCCACCATCGTCCTCTTCATCGGCGGCAAGGAAGCCGCGCGCCAGTCGGGCGCGATGGGCGCCTCCGACATCGTGCGCTGGACGCGCGCGCAGATGGCGCGGGCGACGACGACGGTGTGAGTCGGCGGCAGGGCTGGTTCGTACTCTGGCGCTGAGCGGATTTCGTAGGCTGGTGCTGGAGCGAAGCGAAAGCCCAGCGATCAGCGAGCGCAGCGAAGCTGGGCTTCCTGGCGCGCGTCGCGCGCCGTCAGCGCCAGCCTGCCAACAGCGCTGATGCCGCGAATCACCCCAGCAACCGCGCCAGCGTCAGCAACGCCAGCAGCACCATCCACAACACCACCGAGCGCCACACCAGCCCCACGATGCTGCGCAGGTGCGCGACTTCGGCTTCGCGGCCGGGCGTGCTGGCGGTGTCCGCCGGCGCTTCGGCGCCGATGCTGGCGGCGGCCTCGGCCTGGAACGGCTGCGAGGCACTCGGCGCGAACACCGGTTTGAGCGCTTCGCCCCCGAGCCGCACGTTCACCGCGCCCGAAGTCGCGGCGAGGATCACGCCGTCGTTGTCGTTGGGAAAGCGCTGCGCGTAGTTGCGCCAGCAGTCGATCGCCTCCTCGAAGCTGCCGACCACCGCGAACGCGATCGCGGTGATGCGCGCCGGCAGCCAGTCCACTGCCGTCCACGCGCGCGCCGCCGCCGACTGCAGCGCCTCGCTGGCGGGCTGCAGCTGCATGCGGCTGCGGTAGCGCCAGTAGCGCGCCACGAATTCGGCCATGCGGTACAGCACCGCGCCCGCGGGCCCGAGGCCGAGGGCCGCGAGGACGGAGAACCAGGCCAGCACGCCGAACACGTGGCGGTGCGCGGCCAGCACCGAAAACTCGATCACGTGGCGCACGATTTCGCTGCGCGGCAGCTCGCTCGCGTCCACCCGCTGCCACTGCGCCAGCAGCTCGCGGGCGCGCTGCTCGTCGCCGCTTTCCAGCGCATCGCGGATCGCGGTGAAGTGGTGGCTGAACTGGCGGAAGCCGAGCGTCACGTACAGGACCAGCACGCTCCACACCATGGCCGCCGGCCAGCCCAGGGTGGCCAGCAGCGCCCAGTGGATGCCCAGCGCCAGCAGCGCAGGCATCACCACCGCCAGCAGCCAGGACACCCAGCCATGCTGCGGCTTGCCGGCGTCGAAATTGCTGCTCACCCAGCGCGCCCACACGCGCAGCCCCGTGTGGATCGGGTTGTGCGCTCCCAGCGGACGCACCTGCTCGATCAGCAGGGCGAACAGGATCGCGAAGAAGCTCATGGCGGGATGATAGCGGGCCGCCTCCACGTCATTCCCGCGCAGGCGGGAATCCCGAGCGCGCTGCGCACGTCACTGGGTCCCCGCCTGCGCAGGGAAGACTTCAGGCGGCCAGGAAGCGATAGAGGTTGCGCAGCATGCCCGCGGTGGCGCCCCAGATGAAGCGCTCGCGGCCGCTCGCCGCGTCCTGCCAGGGCATGGAGAACCACTCGCGGCGGGTGCCGCTGAACTCGATGGCGTGGCGGCGGTGGTGGGCCGGGTCCATCAGGAAGGCAAGCGGCACCTCGAAGGCATCCGCCACCTCGTGCGCGTTGAGCGCCAGGTGGTAATCGGGCCGCACCAGCGCGATCACGGGCGTGATGACGAACATCGTGCCGGTGGTGTAGGTGGGCAGCTGGCCCAGCACCTCGGCCAGCGGGCGCTCGAGGCCGATCTCCTCGTGCGCCTCGCGCAGCGCCGTGTCGGCGGCGTCGACGTCGGTGTCGTCGCGCTTGCCGCCCGGAAAGGCGACCTGGCCCGAATGCGTGGAGAGGTGCGCCGTGCGCTGCGTGAGCAGCACCATCGGCTGCTCGCGCATCACCACCGGCACCAGCACCGAGGCCTGCGCCGTCCTGCGGTCGGTGAAACGCGGCTCGCCGCGCAGTTCCGGC
>NZ_DASSVG010000358.1:0-11216 GCF_035706265.1 Ramlibacter sp.
AACTGGTCAAGGCCCTGGCGGCCAAGGACGAGAAGCGGGCCGTCAAGCTGATGCAGGACCACCTGTTGCACGTGGAGGAAGGCCTCGCCTTCGACCGCCCCGTGCCCACCCACGACATCGCCGTCGCACTTTCATGAGCACCCTTTACGACAGCACCGCGCCCTATCCGCGCGACCTGGCCGGCTACGGCCGCCGTCCGCCCCATGCCCAGTGGCCCGGCAACGCCCGCGTCGCCGTGCAGTTCGTCCTCAACTACGAGGAAGGCGGCGAGAACTGCGTCCTGCATGGCGACCCCGGCTCCGAGCAGTTCCTCTCCGAGATGTTCAATCCGCCGGCCTTTCCCGCGCGCCACCTGAGCATGGAAGGCATCTACGAGTACGGCTCGCGCGCCGGCGTGTGGCGCATCCTGCGCGAGTTCGAGCGGCGCGGCCTGCCGCTCACCGTGTTCGGCATCGGCATGGCCCTGGAGCGCTCGCCCGAGGTGACGCAGGCCTTCGTGGAACTCGGGCACGAGATCGCCTGCCACGGCTGGCGCTGGATCCACTACCAGGACATGGACGAAGCCACCGAGCGCGAGCACATGCGCCGCGCCATCGAGATCCAGCGCCGGCTCACGGGCGAGCGGCCCCTGGGCTGGTACACCGGCCGCGACAGCCCGAACACCCGCCGGCTGGTGGTGGACGAGGGCGGCTTCGAATACGACAGCGACTACTACGGCGACGACCTGCCCTTCTGGATGAAGGTGGCCAGGAGCGACGGCGGCATGGCGAACCACCTGGTCGTGCCCTACACGCTGGACTGCAACGACATGCGCTTCGCCCTGCCCCAGGGCTACTCGCATGCCGACCCGTTCTTCCAGTACATGCGCGACACCTTCGACGCGCTGTACGCCGAAGGCGACGAGGCGCCGAAGATGATGAGCGTCGGCATGCACTGCCGCCTGCTCGGGCGCCCCGGCCGCATCGTGGCCCTGCAGCGCTTCCTGGACCACATTGCCCGGCACGACCGCGTTTGGGTGTGCCGCCGCATCGACATCGCACGCCACTGGAAGCAGGTCCATCCCTGCACGGGAAACTGACATGGCCATCACCATCGAACAGCTCAATGCGGCCGACGGGGCCGAGGCGCTGCGCCTGCTGGACGGGCTCTACGAGCACTCGCCCTGGATCGCCGAGGCGGCGCTGGCGCTGCGGCCGTTCCGCTCGCTCTCGCACCTGAAGCAGGCGATGGCGGGGATCGTGCGCGAGGCCGGCATCGACCCGCAACTGGCGCTGATCCGCGCCCACCCCGAGCTCGCCGGCAAGGCCATGGTGGCGAAGACGCTCACCAGCGAGTCCACCAGCGAGCAGAGCCGGGCCGGCCTCACCGCGTGCACGCCCGAGGAGTTCGCGCGCATCCAGCAGCTCAATGCGGACTACAACGCGCGCTTCGGCTTTCCCTTCATCCTGGCGGTGCGGGGACCGCGCGGCACGGGGCTGACGCGCCAGCAGATCATCGAGACCTTCGCGCGCCGGCTGGAGAACCATCCCGAGTTCGAGCGGGCCGAGGCGCTGCGCAACATCCACCGCATCGTCGAACTGCGCCTGAACGACAAGTTCGGCGTCGAACCGACGCTCGGTAACCTGGTATGGGATTGGCACGAAAGCCTGGCGCAGCACAGCGACCCCGGCTATGCGGAGAAGGGCCAGCTCACGGTCACCTACCTCACGCCGGCGCACCGCGCGGCGGCGCAGCAGATCGCCGGGACCATGCGGGAGTGCGGCTTCGACGAGGTGGGGATCGATGCGGTCGGGAACGTGGTGGGGAGATACGCCCCGGCGCGCCCCCACCCCGGCCCTTCCCCAGGGGGGGAGGGAGAAAGATACCTCCTCACGGGTTCGCACTACGACACCGTGCGCAACGGCGGCAAGTACGACGGGCGGCTGGGCATCTTCGCGCCCATGGTGTGCGTGCGCGAGCTCGCGCGGGCGGGCCGGCGCCTGCCCTTCGGCATCGAGGTGGTCGGCTTCGCGGAAGAAGAGGGACAGCGCTACAAGGCGACCTTCCTCGGCTCCGGCGCGCTGACCGGCCATTTCGATCCGCGCTGGCTGGACCAGAAGGACGCGCAAGGAATCTCCATGCGCGAGGCGATGCGCGAAGCCGGCCTGCCAGCCAGCCTGGAAGCGATCGCGGCGCTGAAGCGCGATCCCACCCGCTATCTCGGTTTCGTCGAAGTGCACATCGAGCAGGGCCCGGTGCTCAACGAGCTGGACCTGCCGCTCGGCGTCGTCACCTCGATCAACGGCGGCGTGCGCTACCAATGCGAGGTGAACGGCATGGCCAGCCACGCCGGCACCACGCCCATGGACCGCCGGCGCGATGCCGCGGTGGCCGTGGCGGAACTGGCCCTGTTCGTCGAGCAGCGCGCCGCGCGCGACGGCGATTCGGTGGGCACCATCGGCATCCTGGAAGTGCCCAACGGATCGATCAACGTGGTGCCGGGCCGCTGCGTCTTCACGCTGGACCTGCGGGCGCCGCAGGACGCGCAGCGCGACCGCCTGGTGGCCGACGTGCTGGCGAAGCTGCAGGAGATCTGCGAGCGCCGCGGCCTGCGCTTTTCCGCCGAGGAGACCATGCGCGCCGCCGCCGCGCCGAGCGCGCCGGCCTGGCAGGCGCGCTGGGAAAGCGCCGTGCAGTCGCTGGGCCTGCCCGTGTACCGCATGCCCAGCGGCGCCGGCCACGACGCCATGAAGCTGCACGAAGTGATGCCGCAGGCGATGCTGTTCGTCCGTGGCCAGAACGCCGGCATCAGCCACAACCCGCTGGAATCCAGCACCAACGACGACATCGAGCTGGGCGTGCAGGCCTTCCGCCACCTGCTGGACCGGCTTGCCGAAGAAACCCCATGAACAACGACTACCAACGACTCGACGCCTGGATCGACGCGCACTTCGACGAGGAAGTGGGCTTCCTGCAGCAACTGATTCGCGTGCCCACCGACACGCCGCCCGGCAACAGCGCGCCCCATGCCGAGCGCACGGCCGAACTGCTGCAGGAGTTCGGCTTCGCTGCGGAAAAGCACCCGGTGCCGCAGGCGGAAGTGCAGGCCCGCGGGCTGACCGCCATCACCAACCTGATCGTGCGGCGCCGCTACGGTGACGGCCCCACCATCGCGCTCAACGCCCACGGCGACGTGGTGCCGCCCGGCGAGGGCTGGACGCACGATCCCTACGGCGGCGAAATCGAGGACGGCAAGATCTACGGCCGCGCCGCCGCCGTGAGCAAGAGCGATTTCGCCAGCTTCACGTTCGCGCTGCGGGCGCTGGAGGCGCTGCAGGCCCCGCTGCGCGGCGGGGTGGAGCTGCACTTCACCTACGACGAGGAAATGGGCGGCGAGCTCGGCCCCGGCTGGCTGCTGGCGAACAAGCTGACCCGGCCGGACCTGCTGATCGCCGCCGGCTTCAGCTACGAGGTGGTGACGGCGCACAACGGCTGCCTGCAGCTGGAAGTGACGGTGCACGGCAAGATGGCCCATGCAGCGATTCCGGACACCGGCGTCGACGCACTGCAGGCGGCGGTGAAGATCCTGAACGCGCTCTACGCGCTCAACGCGCAGTACCGGGAGGTGCGCTCGGGCGTGCCCGGCATCAACCATCCCTACCTCAACGTCGGCCTGATCGAGGGCGGCACCAACACCAACGTGGTCCCCGGCAAGGTGGTGTTCAAGCTGGACCGCCGCATGATCCCGGAGGAGAACCCGCAGGAGGTCGAGGCCGCGGTGCGGCAGGCCATCGCCGAAGCGGCCGCGCAAACCCCCGGCGCGAGCGTGGAGATCCGGCGCCTGCTGTTGGCGAATTCCCTGAAGCCCACGCCCGGCCAGCAGCCGCTGGTCGCCGCGCTGCAGAAGCACGGCAAGGAACTGTTCGGCGTCGACATCCCCGCGATGGGCACGCCCCTGTACACCGACGTGCGCCTGTACGGCGAGGCCGGCGTGCCGGGCGTCATCTACGGCGCGGGGCCGCGCACGGTGCTGGAATCGAACGCCAAGCGGGCCGACGAACACCTGCGGCTCGACGACCTGAAGCGGGCCACCAAGGTGGTCGCGCGCACGCTGCTGGACCTGCTGCGCTGAACCGGCGGTTCGCGTCCGGCGCGCCTGCCGCGGCGCCGCCGGACGCCGGATCCGAGGGTTCTCCATGAGAGGGGCGTGCACGAAACTGTATACAGTTTCGTGCACCAGATAGGACCGGAGGGACTCCCATGCGAAGCGAAACCGATGCCGTCGACGAGCGGCTGCCCACGGGGCGGCTGACCGCCCTGGGGCTGCAGCACGTGCTGGTGATGTATGCCGGCGCGGTGGCGGTGCCCCTGATCGTCGGCCGCGCCCTCAAGCTGCCGCCGGAGCAGGTGGCGATGCTGATCTCGGCCGACCTGTTCTGCTGCGGCCTCGTCACCCTGATCCAGTCGCTGGGCGCCACCCAGTGGTTCGGCATCCGGCTGCCGGTGATGATGGGCGTGACCTTCGCGGCCGTCGCGCCCATGGTGGCGATCGCCAATGCCAATCCCGGCACCGCCGGCGCGCAATTGATCTTCGGCGCCATCATCGCCGCGGGCCTGATCTCGATCCTGATCGCCCCGCTCATGAGCCGGCTGCTGCGCTTCTTCCCGCCGGTGGTCACGGGCACCATCATCGCGGTGATCGGCATCAGCCTGATGCGCATCGGCATCAACTGGATCTTCGGCAACCCGGTGGGGCCCACGGCGCCGAGCCTGGTCAACCCCGAGCACGCGCAGTGGCTGTCGCAGGCAACCGCCGCGGCCGGTGCGCCGGGCTCGCCGCTGCCCGCCGCGCCCAAGGGCCTGGCGCTGCTGCCCAGCGTGCCCAACCCGAAGTACGCAGACCTGCACGGCGTGGCCATCGCCGGCGTGGTGCTCGCCTCCATCCTGCTCATCGCCAAGTACGCGCGCGGCTTCGCCGCCAACATCTCGGTGCTGCTCGGCATCGTGATCGGCGGCGTGGTCGCCGCGGCCTTCGGCTTCATGAACTTCGACAAGGTCGGCAAGGCGGCCTGGGTCGACATCGTGCTGCCCTTCCAGTTCGGCGCCCCGCGCTTCGACCCGATGCTGATCCTGACCATGACCATCGTGATGATCGTGGTGATGATCGAGTCCACCGGCATGTTCCTCGCGCTCGGCGAGATGACGGGCCGCAAGGTGGACCAGCGGATGCTCACGCGCGGCCTGCGCACCGACGGCCTCGGCACGCTGCTGGGCGGCATCTTCAACACCTTCCCCTACACCAGCTTCTCGCAGAACGTGGGCCTGGTCGCCGTGACGGGCGTGCGCAGCCGCTTCGTCTGCGCCGCCGGCGGCGCCATCCTGCTGGTGCTGGGCCTGCTGCCCAAGATGGCGGCCCTGGTGGAATCGCTGCCGACGGTGGTGCTGGGCGGCGCCGGGCTGGTGATGTTCGGCATGGTCACGGCCACCGGCATCCGCATCCTGGCCGGCGTGGACTTCAAGGCCAACCGCCACAACGCGCTGATCGTGGCCATCGCCATCGGCGTCGGCATGATTCCGCTGGTGGCGCCCAACTTCAAGCAGTGGATGCCGCACGGCATCCATCCGCTGATCGAATCGGGCATCCTGCTGTCCTCGGTGGCCGCGGTGGCGCTGAACCTGTTCTTCAATGGTGCCCGCGCGGACGAGGCGGCGGTGATCCTGGCGGCGCAGCAGGCGGAAGCGCATTGAGTGGGGGTGCTGCGCCGCGGGGCGCAGCACC
Source organism: Ramlibacter sp. (assembly GCF_035706265.1). GTDB lineage: Bacteria > Pseudomonadota > Gammaproteobacteria > Burkholderiales > Burkholderiaceae_C > Ramlibacter. The sequence continues at coordinate 5,759 of NZ_DASSVG010000358.1, forward strand.
TGACCTTGGCAGGGCGGCGTCTCTTCGCACCGCTGCCCGGCGGCGTGGTTTTCCAATGCGAATAATTCGCATTAAGATACGGCGGCCGACGGCCTCTTGCGCCGTCGCTCCCACCGTCATGACCTTCATCTCCTGCCTCTTCCGCGCGGCCGCCCGCCGCCTGGGCCGCCTCGCGGCCCTCACGCTCCTCCTCGCCTTCGCCTCCGCCGCCTTCGCCCAGGCCAGCGACGAGAAGGCGCAGACCGTGATCCACATGCTGGACTACGTGAGCGTCGACTACCCCGAAGCCGTGCAGGACGGCAAGGTGGCCGACGAGGCGGAATACCAGGAGCAGCGGGAGTTCGTGACGCGCGCATTGGCGCTGATCGAGCAGCTGCCGGCCAATCCCGGGCAGGCGGGCCTCCTGACCAAGACGCGCGAACTGCTCGCGCGCGTGGACGCCAAGGCCGCCGGCGACGAGGTGGCGCAGCAGGCGCGCAGCGTGATCGCGGAACTGGTGCGCGCCTACCAGCTCGCCACCGCGCCGCGCCAGGCACCCGACCTGCGCAAGGCGCAGGCGATCTTCCAGGCCCAGTGCGTGGCCTGCCACGGCGCCGAAGGCCGCGGCGACGGCCCCGCGGCCAAGGGCATGGATCCGGCGCCAAGCAACTTCCACGACGACGCGCGCATGCGGCAGCGCAGCCTCTACGGCCTCTACAACACGATCACGCTGGGCCTCGCGGGCACGCCGATGCGCGCCTTCACCGAACTGCCGGAAGCGGACCGCTGGGCGCTGGCCTTCCTGGCCGGCAGCCTGCGCGCCACGCCCGCGACGCTGCGCCAGGGCGAGGCGCTCTGGCAGGAGGGCAAGGGCAAGGAGCAGCTGGGCAGCCTGCGCGCGCTCGTCACGCAGTCGCCCGGCGCGCTCGCGCAACAGGGCGGCGCCGAACTCGATGCCGTGCGCGCCTACCTCACGGCGCACCCGGAGGCGCTCGAGGCCGGTCGTCCGGCGCCGCTCGCCTTCACGCGCGCGAAGCTGGACGAAGCGCTCGCGGCCTACCGGAACGGCGACGCCGCCGGCGCGCGCCAGCTCGCGATCTCCGCTTACCTGGAAGGCTTCGAGCTGGTCGAGGCCAGCCTGGACAACCTCGATGCGCCGCTGCGCACCGAGACCGAGCGCCAGATGATGGCGCTGCGTTCCGCCATCGACGCCGGCGCGCCGGCCGATGCGGTGGCCGCGCAGGTGGCCAGGACCGAGGCGCTGCTCGATCGCGCGGCCGAGCGGCTCTCCGGCGACGCGCTCTCGACCGAAGCCGCCTTCGTGAGCTCGCTGCTGATCCTGCTGCGCGAGGGGCTGGAAGCGATCCTGGTGCTGGCCGCCATCGCCGCCTTCGTCGTCAAGACCGGCCGGCGCGACGCCCTGCCCTACATCCACGCCGGCTGGATCGGCGCCGTGCTGCTCGGCGTGGCGACCTGGGTGGTCGCGAGCTACCTGTGGGAGATCACCGGCGCGGACCGCGAACTCACCGAAGGCGTGTCGGCCCTGCTGGCCGCCGCCATGCTGCTGTACGTCGGCTTCTGGCTGCACAAGCGCTCCTACGCGCAGGCGTGGCAGGCCTTCATCCGCGAGCACGTGACAGCGGCCCTCGGCAAGAAGACGCTGTGGGCAATGGCCGGCATCTCCTTCCTCGCCGTCTACCGCGAGCTGTTCGAGATCGTCCTCTTCTACCAGACGCTCTGGGCCCAGGCGGGGCCGCAAGGGCACAGCGCGGTGCTGGCCGGCATCGCGGCGGCGGCCGTGCTGCTCGCCGGCCTGGCCTGGTTCATCCTGAGGTACAGCGTCCGCCTGCCGATCGGGCCCTTCTTCACCGCAACCTCGGTGCTGCTGGTGGTGATGGCGGTGGTGTTCGTCGGCAACGGCGTGGCCGCGCTGCAGGAAGCCGGCGTGCTGAGCTCGACGCCCGCGCACTTCATCTCGGTGCCGCTGCTGGGCATCCATCCCAACGAGCAGGGCCTGATCGCGCAGGCGCTGGTGCTGGTGCTGATCGCCCTGGCCGTGCTGGCCAGCCGGCGCGGCGTGCTGCGTTCGCAGCCGCATTGAAGGGGGCGTCCTACGAGGCGGGCGCGCCCGCTCATCTACGCTGCGCGGCGTGGACCCCGTTCAGAAACCTGATCCGCGCAGCGTGCTGCCCGCCATCGGCGGGTTGCTCATCTCCATGCTGCTGGCCGCGCTCGACCAGACCATCGTCGGCACCGCGCTGCCGGTGATCGTCGGCGAGCTCGGCGGGCTGGAGCGCCTGTCCTGGGTGGTCACCGCCTACCTGCTCGCGCAGACCGTGGTCACGCCCGTGTACGGCAAGCTGGGCGACCTGTACGGCCGCAAGCGCATGCTGCAGATCGCGGTGGTGATCTTCCTCGTGGGCTCGGCCCTGTGCGGCATGAGCCGCAACATGCCGGAGCTGATCGTCTTCCGCGCCGTGCAGGGCATCGGCGGCGGCGGCCTGATGGTCACGGCGATGGCCGTGGTGGCGGACATCCTGCCGCCGCGCGAACGGGGCCGCTACCAGGGCCTGTTCGGTGCCGTCTTCGGGCTGGCCAGCGCCGCCGGTCCCGTGATCGGGGGCTACTTCGCCACGCATCTCTCGTGGCGCTGGATCTTCTACCTCAACCTGCCGCTGGGCATCGTGGCGCTGGCGCTGGTGGCGGCGACCTTGCCCGCGGCGGCGCCGAGCGGGCAGCGCCGCATCGACTATGCCGGCGCGGCGCTGCTGGCCCTCGGCCTCTCCGCCATCGTGCTGGTGGCCGACGTGGGCGCCACGCGCGAGGCCTGGCGGTCGCCCTGGCTGCCCGCGGCCGCCGTGGTCGGCGTGCTGGCGCTGGTGGCGTTCCCCTTCGCGGAGCGGCGCGCGGCGGAGCCCATCCTGCCGCTGCGCCTGTTCCGCGAGCGCGCCTTCCAGGTCGCCTGCGGCGTCGGGCTGGTGGTGGGCTTCGCGATGTTCGGCTCGGTCACCTACATCCCGATCTTCCTGCAGGTCGCGAAGGGCGAGACGCCGACCGCGGCGGGCCTGCAGATGCTGCCGCTGATCGCCGGCATGCTGCTGTCGTCCATCGCCTCCGGGCAGTGGATCAGCCGCACGGGCCGCTACCGCCGCTTTCCGATCGTCGGCACGGCGCTCATGACCTGCGCGCTGTTCGCGCTCTCCTTCGTGCGCGCGGACAGCAGCCTGGTCTTCCTGCTCGTCATGGCGCTGTTCCTGGGCATGGGCATCGGCCTGGTGATGCAGGTGCTGGTGATCGCCGTGCAGAACGAGGTCGACTACCGCGACCTCGGCGTGGCCACCGCCGGCAGCACCCTGTTCCGCTCCATCGGCGGCGCGGTCGGCACGGCGGTGCTGGGCGCCGTCTTCATCGCCGCCGCGGCGCACGGGCTGCCCGCGGGCGCCGAGCTGCCCAACCTGCAGGAGGCGACCCAGCTGGCGCCGGCCGAGCGGGCCGTGTACGCGGGGGTGTTCACGAATGCGATGGCGCTCGTGTTCCGCGTGGCTGCCGCGATCGCGCTGGTCGGCTTCGCCCTCAGCTGGTTGCTGCCGCAGCGGCCGCTGCGCGAGACCGTGGCGGCCACGACGGGCGACGTGGGAGAGGAGCTGGGCCAGGCCATGGCCATGCCGCGCGCGATGCCGCCGGACGAGGAACTGCTGCGCGGCCTGGCCGCGGTGATGGACCGCGACCTGCGCCGGCGCCACGTCGCCGCCGTCGCCGAGCGGGCCGGCCTCGCGCTGGCGCCGGAAGCCGCGTGGCTGCTGCTGCGCCTGAACGAGGCGCCGCACGCGCAGCTCGCGGACCTGCAGCCGCTCTCGCCCTTCACGCTGGAAGAACTGGAGCGCGGTGCGCAGGCGCTGGCCGGCAAGGGCCTGGTGCTGCATGAAGCTTCCGGCGGCTGGGAGCTCACGCCCGAAGGCTGCGCGAGCCTGGAGCAGGTGGTGCGCGCGCGCCGCCAGCACCTCGAGGCGCTGTTCGCCGAGTGGTCGCCGCAGCACCGCAGCGACCTGGCGGAACTGCTGCGACGGCTCGGCCCGCAGATCCTGCCCGCCGCGCGCCAGGTGGCCTGACGCGCTTACGATGCGCGCGTGAGCAAAGCCGCCGCCATCGTGCATCGCCTGCCCCTGGACGGCGGGCACGTCATGCATGTCGGCGAGTACGGCAATCCCGCGGGGCGGCCGGCGTTGGTGCTGCATGGCGGCCCGGGCTCGGGCAGTTCACCGCTGCAGCGGGCCGGCCTCGACCCCGCGCGCTGGCGCATCCTCTGTCCCGACCAGCGCGGCGCGGGCCTGAGCACGCCGCGCGGGGAGATCGCGCACAACACGCTGGCGCACCTGCTGGCGGACCTGCGGCTGCTGCGCGCTCAGCTGCAGGTGCCGAACTGGCTGGTGGTCGGCGGCTCCTGGGGCGCCACCCTGGCGCTGCTGCATGCCATCGACCAGCCGGAAGCCGTGACCGGCCTGGTGCTGCGCAATCCCTTCCTGGCGCGCGAGGAAGATATCGCCCGCTTCTTCGCCGCGGCAATCGACACCGGCGTTCCGGGCTGGGCGGACCTCACGCAGCAGGCCGCGTCGGCGCAGCAGTCCTTGCCCGCCTTGCTGGCCGATCTCTTCGCGCACGGGCCCATGGAGGCGCAGCGGGCAGCCGCGGCATGCTGGTGGGACAGCGAACAGCGCCTCGCGGGCGCCGCGCCGACTGCCACGCCCATTGAAGATGAATTGCAGCGGCTGGTGGACCGCTACCGCATCCAGAGCCATTACCTGAAGGACGGCTGCTGGCTCGCCCCGACGCCTTTGCTGCAACGCTGTGAGCGCCTGCCGCCGGTGCCGGTCGAAATCGTGCAGGGCATGCAGGACCGGATCTGTCCTCCCGAGGGCGCACGGGCGCTGGCGCAGGCGATCGGCGCCCGCGCCAACCTGCGGCTGGTGGAGGGAGCCGGCCACGACCCGTCGCAGCCGGCGATGCTGGAGGCGGTGCGGCAGGCGGTGCAGGCCTGCGGCGCCGCGGGGCTTCAGCGGTAGGCGAGTTCGGCCCGGCGGTTGCCGGACCACGCCGCTTCCTCGTGGCCTTCCTTGGCAGGCTTTTCCTCGCCGAAGCTGATGGCCTCGACCTGCACGGGCGGCACGCCCAGCAGTTGCAGTGCACGGCGCACCGCCTCGGCGCGCTGCTGGCCCAGCGCCAGGTTGTATTCGCGGCCGCCGCGTTCGTCGGTGTGGCCGCCGACCGTCAGCCTGGTGCTCGCATGGGTCGCGAGGTAGCGCGCGTGCGCATCCAGCAGCGAGCGGAACTCGGGCTTGATGACGGCGCTGTCGTAGTCGAAATAGACGATGCGTCCCGCGCCGTCGGGGCCGGGCAGCGCGTTCGGCGACGGCGTGGCGGCCACCGGCGCGACGGCCGTCGCCGGCGAGGCGGCGGGCGTGCCGGGGGCCGCCGGGCCGGT
>NZ_DASSVG010000359.1:0-2428 GCF_035706265.1 Ramlibacter sp.
GCCGAAGGCTACCTGTGGTACCAGGGCCGCGCCGACGACGTGTTCAAGGCGGCCGGCTACCGCATCGGGCCGAGCGAGATCGAGAACTGCCTGGTGAAGCACCCGGCGGTGGTGAACGCCGCCGTGGTGCCCAAGCCGGACGCGGAGCGCGGCGCACTGGTGAAGGCCTACGTGGTGCTGGCCCCGCAGGTGGCCGAGGCGCGCGCGATCACCACCCGTGGCCAGGCCAGCTTCGACGCCGATCTCGTCGCCGAACTGCAGACGCACGTGCGCGACAAGCTCGCGCCCTACGAGTACCCGAAGGAGATCGAGTTCATCGAGGCGCTGCCCATGACCACCACCGGCAAGGTGCAGCGCCGGGTGCTGCGGCTGCAGGAGGAGGAGCGCGCGCGGATCCAGCGCTGACGTGTCGTGTCCGGAGGCGGACAAATCCGTCCTGTGCCTGCAGTGTGGGAGGGACGGGCGATCGGTCCTCCACGAACCGTGACGCAGCGCTGCGCCGTGCGTGCGGTGGGCGGAGCAGGTTTCTGCCGCGGGCTATTCATGCCGCGATGCAGGCCCGGAGGGGGTTTGTCCGGCTCCGGAAGTAAGGGAGGAGGCGCGCGGCGCTTCCCCAGCGGCCCAGCCGACGGGCTCGCAGCACTCACGGCGCTGCGCGCGTGCACTGGGTCCCCGCCTGCGCGCCGCCTGCGCGGGGATGACGCTAGTGCACCATGAGGACGGGCAGCGTCATCGACTGCAGGATCGTCCGCGTCGCGCCGCCGAGGATCCACTCGCGGGCGCGGCTGTGGCCGTAGCAGCCCATCACGAGCAGGTCGGCGCCGAGGTCGAAGGCGCGCGAGAGCAGCAGCTCGCCCACCTGCTGGCGTTCGGCACCGGCTCGGTCCCACGTGAACGGCACGCCGTGCGACGCGAGGTAGCTGGCCAGGCCGAGCGGCTGGCCGCCGACGCCGGCGTCGGGCTCCTCGCCCCAGCTCAGGATGTGCACCCGCCGCGCCTTGCGCAGCCAGGGCAGGGCGGCCGACACCGCGCGCGCTGCTTCGGGCGTCTCCTTCCACGCGATCGCGACCGTGCTGCCGATCGTGGCCGGCGCGCCGATGTGCGGCACCACCAGCGCCGGCCGGCCCGAGGCGAGCAGCACGGATTCGGCGAAGTCCGCCGGCACGGCGCCAACCTCTTCGTCGGCCGGGTCGTGCTGGCCCAGCACCACCAGGTCGGCGAAAAGGGCCTGCTGCGCGAACGCTTCGGCGATCGGCACGCGGCTGGTCTGCGCCCACGCGACATCCATGTCGCTGGCGCGCCGCGCCTCCTCGAACACCTTGCGGGCCTGCGCCCGGCGACGGTCGTCGAGATCCAGCAGCGAGCCAGCGAGGCCCGGGCCGCCGATCGCCGGCGCATAGGGCAGCGCGGCGAAGCCGGGCGTGGCGGCATAGAGCGCCGTCAACGGGGCCTGGAATCCCTGGGCGGCCTGGCAGGCGGCGGCGAGCCGGCGGGCGGCGGCACGGGTGGGATCGAGGTGGACGAGGATCTGGCGGATGGCGGCCGTCATGGGAGCTCCTTGCGGGTCGTGCTTCGACGGTAGTGCGGCGGCGGCTGCGGATATTGACGGGCCTCAAGGCCGCGCCGTAGGAGCGGTCTGTCCCTGCGACGCCCCGCCGTCCCGCCTGCGGGCGGCGCGCGAGCCGCTAACTTCGCGGCCATGGCGGTCTCCTGGCAGAAAGGCTCCTTGTTCGCTGCCGGCGTGGCGCTCGGCATCGCCGCCGGCGCCGGCGGCGTCATGGCATGGCTCGGCAGCAGCGGTGCGGGCTCGCCGCTGGCCACGCGCAGCATGGGGGCGGCCTCGGCGACGACGTCGGCTTCCATGGCTGCAGCGGCCGGCGAATGCCGGCAGGCGCCGATCCTGGGCAGCACGGGCAGCGAGGACGGGCAGGCCAGCCTGCAGCGCGAGCCGGCCGGCGCGAGCGAGGCCGAAGTCGCTTCCCTGCTCCTCGAAGGCAAGGAGGCCGCCGCCGCGGGGCGCCAGCGCGATGCCGAGATCACCTTCCTCAATGCCTGCCGCAACGCCGCCCTGCTGCCGGGCGACGGCATGCCGCTGGCCGATGCCATGTACCAGCTCGCGCGCCACTACGCCACCGTGGCGGCGTTCGGCGGGCAGCCGGCCAGGGAACTGTTCGGGCGCGCCGAACGCTTGTACAGCGCGAGCCTGCTGGCCTACACCGCGCGCTACGGTCTCGCGCACGAGAAGACGCGCTTCGCCCAGGAAGGGCTGAAGACCGTCCAGCAGGCCACGGGCCGCAGCGGCCCGGTGGTGGCGCAGGCAACCCCGGTTCCTGCGCCTGCGCCCGCGCCTGCGGCGGCGCTGCCGCCCGCAGCGGCCCCCGCTGCTGCGGCCTCGGCCCCGGCGCCCGTCGCTGCGGCCTCCGCGCCG
>NZ_DASSVG010000360.1:0-2460 GCF_035706265.1 Ramlibacter sp.
AATAGGTGACCGTGCAGGCCTCGCGCTCGGCGGCCGGAATCAGCACGTTCCACGCCGACCATGCCTTGCGTCGCTTCGGCAGCACGCGGATGTCGGTATGCAGCACCGTGTCGTTGTGCTGGTAGCGGATCGCCCCGAGCACCTCGCGCTCGACCGGCGATGCGTCGCCTGCCAGCAGCGCCAGCGCCTCGTCGCTATGGCAGGCCAGCACGACCTGGTCGTAGCGCTCGCTGCCGTGCAGGCTGGTCACCTCCACGCCGCCGGCATCGCGGCGGATCGCGCGGACCGGGCAGGCGATGCGCTCGTTGACCGTCCACCGCGCGCGCAGGGCATCGACGTAGCGCGTCGAGCCGCCACGCACCACGCGCCACTCCGGCCGGTCGTCGAGCTGCAGCATGTGGTGGTTGGCCATGAACTGCACGAGATAGCGCGCCGGGAAATCCAGCACCTTGCGCGACGGAGACGACCACAGCGCCGAGGCCATCGGCACGATGTGCTCGTCGCGGAACATCGCGCCGTAGCGATGGCGCTCCAGGTAGTCGCCCAGCGTCGGGCCCGGATCGGCAGTCTCCAGCAGCGCGGGCGACTCGCGGTAGAACCGCATGATGTCGCGCACCATGCCGTAGAACCGCGGCGAGAGCAGGTTGCGGCGCTGGCAGAACAGCGCGTCCAGGCTGGTGGCGCCGTACTCCAGGCCGCTGGCCTCGTTGTGCACGGCAAAGCTCATCGTGGTGGGCTGCGACTGCACCCCCAGCTCGCCGAACAGCCGCGTCAGCAGCGGGTAGTTGCCCGGGTTGAATACGATGAAGCCCGAGTCCACGGCGTAGTCGCGGCCACCGGAGCTGACGTCGTGGGTGTGGGTGTGCCCGCCGATGTAGGCGTTGGCCTCGTAGAGATCCACCTCGTGCTGGCGCGAGAGCAACCACGCCGACGCCATGCCGGCGATGCCGCCGCCGATAACCGCGATACGCATGCCCACCTCAGCCCTGGCCCCGTTTGAGCCCGGCCGGCACGGCCTTGAGCCCGCGCACCACGCCCACCAGCGAGAGCGCGCGCAGGATGTAGAAGGTCAGGTCCACCTCCCACCAGCGGAAGCCCTGACGGGCCGAGCCCGGGAAGAAATGGTGGTTGTTGTGCCAGCCCTCGCCGAAGGTGAGGATCGCCAGCAGCCAATTGTTGCGGCTGTTGTCGCGCGTGGCGAAGCGGCGGCTGCCGAAGCGGTGGGCGAACGAGTTGATCGTCACCGTGACGTGGAACAGCACGATGGTGGAGACGAAGAAACCCCACACCAGCAACTGCGGCCCGCTGGTGCCCAGCTCCGGATGCGCGTGGCCCAGCCAGCGGCCCCAGAAGAACAGGCCCACCGCCAGCGCCACCGGAACCAGCAGGTCGAAGCGATCGAGCAGGCGCAGCTCGGGGTACTTCACCAGGTCCGGGATCTTCGACCAGTCGGTGCGGAAGCCGCTGCGGGTCATGAACCAGCCCATGTGGCTGCGCGGGAAGCCGTGCTGCACCGGCGAATGCACGTCGGCCGGCGTATCGGCGTGGCGATGGTGGTTACGATGGTGTGCCGCCCACCACAGCGGGCCGCGCTGCACCGCGGCCGCACCGACCAGGGCGAACGCGAACTGCACCGGCCGGGAGGCCTTGAACGCGCGATGCGAAAAATAGCGGTGGTAGAACGCCGTGATCGCGAACATGCGCAGCGCATAGAGGCCCAGCGCCACCCAGAAGGCGAACCAGGAGAAACCCACCCAGATCACGCCCAGGCAGGCCAGGTGCATGGCGATGAAGGGCACCACGCGGACCCAGTCGATCCGGTCGTCGTCTTCGGCCACGTCCTGGGCGCTGGTGTCGAACCAGCGCACCAGCCCGACGGCCAGCCGCTTGAACACGCCGGGAGAGGAATTGCCTTCGCTCATGGAGTCGATCCGCAAGGTGGAAATCACGTGAAGAAATACGAAGGCCTGCGGGGTGCGGATGCAAGCGGCGCAACGCACGCACGCGTATGGCGAGTCGCGCGGTTGCCGCACGCTCGGCTTGCTCGCTAGGCTGCCGCGATGCCACCGCGACGTTCCCCTGGTTCACCGCTCCCCGTCCGCCCACGCTACGGCCTCGCCCGCGTATTAAGCAAGCTCGGCGTGTGCTCGCGCAGCCAGGCCGAGCGCGCCATACGCGAGGGCAGGGTGACTGTCGACGGGCGCTGCATCCGGGATCCGGAACGCCCCACCGAGCCGGGCCGCGAGAAGCTGACGCTGGACGGCCACCCCGTCGCGGCCGCCGCGCCCGTGCACATCGCGCTGAACAAGCCGCGCGGCATCACCGTCACCGCGTCGGACGAGCGCGGCCGCGACACCGTCTACGACCTGCTGCGCGACGCCGACCTGCCGTGGCTGGGGCCGGTCGGTCGGCTGGACCGGGCCAGCGAGGGCCTGTTGCTGCTTACCAACGACACCGCGT